>NZ_JBFRTR010000060.1:0-34697 GCF_041474215.1 Vibrio sp. 10N.222.52.C12 | reverse complement strand
TTCTGCTTCTGCTTCTGCTGCGACAGGTTGCTGCTCTTGTTGAGCTTCTTCAAGCGCTTGCTCAGATTCAGTTGGCTTAACTTGTTCAGCTTCAGGCGCGACCTGTTCAGCCTCAACTTGTGATTCAACTTCAGTTTGATCTTCAACGCTTTCTACGTTCGCTTCATTCTGAGTTTTTGGGCTTTGTTCTTCTTCACCAAAACCAAGCCACGATAATAATCCGCGCTTCTTTTTTTCCGTCATCAGAGGAGTTTCCTAGATCTACTAATTAGCTGTATTGACTTAATACACGTCGACTCTTTGCTATTGTTATACAATACAAGCTTGTACAAACGAATAGTAAAGAAAAATGACAAAGCAGTGATAAGTTTGCTTTTAGCTTGATACACTTTGTCATTGCAAATTTATTTAATACACGAACCCACTTAAATTGGGCTCGGTATAGTATCACTTTATTAGCGGTCAAAAAATCTATGGTAAGACGTCGCCAGCAAAACACATCACAAAAAAAGCCATCCGGAGGCTTTGTTCGAATTATTAGTGGCTCATGGAGAGGTAGAAAGCTGCCTGTTCATGATTTAGAAGGATTACGCCCAACCATTGACCGAGTAAAAGAAACACTCTTTAACTGGGTGGCTCAAGATATCCCACATTCAACTTGCTTGGATGTATTTGCCGGTTCTGGCGGTCTAGGTTTTGAAGCAGCTTCTCGCCAAGCCAAAATGGTGACACTGCTCGAAATGAATCAAAAGGCGGCTAAACAGCTTTCTGATAACGCGAAAGAGCTCAAGGCAGACAACATTAATGTCGTGAATACTGATGCTATCTCTTTCCTTAAGAAACCGGGCACGCCTTACGATATGGTTTTCCTTGATCCACCATTTCGTCAAGGCTTACTGGCAGAAACAGTACAACTGCTTGAGAGTAACGGTTGGCTTGCAGACAATGCCATCATTTACGTCGAGACAGAGAAAGAACTGAAACTCGAAGCTATGCCAGAGAACTGGGAATTGCATCGCGACAAGACCACCGGACAGTCAAGCTACCGACTGTTCAATCGAATCACTGAAGAATAGGAGTTATTGAATGAAGTTCTTGCTTCCACTAGCAAAAGCAGCCATCGCCTTTGTTTGGTTTATCTTAATCGTAAATATTTTCTACCCGTTTCCGGGTAATGCTGCGATTGCGCTTTATATCATGACCGCATTCTTGTTCTTCATGCACGGCCTGCAGATGCTGATTTTCATCGGTGCATTCGGCGATAAGATCGAGATGTCACGTTGGGAGAAATGGTCAATATTGATTTTCGGAGTCTTTGCCCTACTCGATATCCGTCGTAAGCACATGATGTAATCGAAATAAAAACCGAAGAAACAGATACAAAAACGCCGCTCAGTAGAGCGGCGTTTTTTTATTGAGTAATGGTAGCAACACTAGCCCATGTAGCCCTTCACGCCATCCAAGAACATTTGAGTCGATAGCATCACAAGTAACAAGCCCATCAAGCGCTCGATGGCTTTAAGCCCTCTCTCACCTAGTACTCGTAGGAAGAAGCCATTAAACATCAGAATGAAGAAGGTAGCGCCCCAAGCCAGCATCACAGCCGCTGAAAGCTCTAACATGTTGTCTGGATGCTGGGTCGACAGCAGAATCAGTGCAGCAATCACTGACGGACCTGCAATCATAGGAATCGCCATCGGCACAATAAACGGCTCTTCACCCGCCGCGAGGCCAGTAATGCTGCCTGCGCTTGGGAAAATCATCTTAATCGCGATAATAAACAGAATAATACCGCCAGAGATACTCAAGGTTTCAGGCTGCACGTGCAGGAAGTTCATAATGCTTTGACCCGCAAATAAGAACAGCAGCAAGATAACCAGTGCGAACATCAGCTCACGAATCAGAACAATACGGCGACGCTTCGGGTCAATATGCTTAAGGATAGAGAGCACGATTGGCAAGTTGCCAAGCGGGTCCATGATAAGAAACAGCATGGTTGCTGCAGATAAGATTTCCATAAGTTTGTCTCGAAAAGCGTAAGTGCGCGGAGTATAGCAGCCTCAACATTGATTTTCGAACGCAGTGATAAGCGGGTTAACTGATGCTTTTAAAAGGGGATGTTATAAGAAGGCAAATTAGCGAAAGCAGATTGAAAGGTAATGAAAAGAGTGGAGCCGAAACATGCACCCACTCTTTATTCACGAATAAAACAAGCCACTAAGAATTAGTGATTACACACACGTTCGCGGTTAGTGCAAAGCTTATCATCGACAACGACAACCTTTTCCATCTTCAAGAAAAACTTCAACAGGCTATCTAAATCCAGACCATTGAGCTTACAAGTATGGAAGCGAGCTTCTTCGCCATAGGTTTGAGCAAGCGCTAATGTTAGCTCTTCGCGAGTCAGTGGCTTTTCACTAAGCAGGTTTAAAACGTTGTGTGCGTGAATTTCAGTCGTCATAACTCAATCTCATGTTTAATGAATTACACGTAGAGTACCGAGTTTTAGCAACGCCGTTTTGATGTAGCTCAGGCTTGAGAGAGCTCTACCCTAAATAGTAATCGATGCGACGATGAATGCGTGTGCGAGAAAGTAACTGCCCGTTACCCAAAAGTAAGCGCCCTTGATTGGGCTGCGGTAACTGTTTAGCGCATAAGCTAAGGCCGAAAGGAGCAGCACGCTACAGCCAGCAAAACCGACCGCGTGTGATAACTGAGGATCCAGCAGCCAAACCTCACCAGAAGCCCATGCTAACTGAATAAGCACAATGCCCATGATGACCACGGGAAAAACGAGTTTGTCTAAGCGTGGCAGCAGTAAAAAGAAAGCAACAACGCAAGCTGCCAATAACAGCGCGAACAACCACCAAACCATTTCACCTGATAGCTGTAACCAAAAAGCTTTGCTGTAACAGAGTTGAGCCAATAAGAAGCAGACAAAATGCAGAGGGCGTTTTTGAGTGAGAGTATGAAGCACATCTGCGATCGCAGAGATAGCCAACCCCGCAACTATCCAATAGGTAAAGTCAGCCACAACCGACTGAGTTAAAGCAATTGTCGCTAATAATACAAAGGTAAATACCTTATACGATAAGGCCTGACCGATATGTCCATGTTTCGTTCCTGCTATTGCTCCGATACCAGATAAGGAAACCGCTAACCAACTCCACATACCACTTGCCCTATTGCTTTAAATCGTCGCCAGTCTAGGCACACGAGTGTTGATGTAAAGCCTCAGCCCCTCAAAATTGGATCTTGATTACGCTTCCACTAAAAAGAGTCTCTTTAGATTGAAGTCGTAACAATTACCACCATGACAATGGCCATTCGTTTAAAACTAGAACGAATCATCATAAAACCCATTCAAACTGGCATTAGAGTCGCCATACTTGAGTTTTGGCCAATTCTAACCTATCGACTTCACCAAAATCGGCTTAATTCCGTCAAATACCACACTTGAAAAATTAAAATAACCACATTTAAAGTAAATAATAACAATAACTTAAATAAACAAACTCAAGATTAATAGGAAAATAAAAACGCCAACCAAGCCTAGACTTGTAAAGTAGCCAGTTTTCTTTTTTAACGCCCAGTTTTGTCAGGTTATTTCAAGCCTCCGGTAAAAATCGCCACAAAAACCAAGCCGAAAAATTAAAAAACCAACCAAAACCAACCTAGCCACCACCAACCTCTATTAATACAGTTTAACAACCTTTAACAATATAAATTACACAAAACAACCATTACAAAACAACAAGTTAAATCAAATTAGAACAAACATAAATCACAACGAACAAATTAAGAACACACCATAAAACACAGTTAAACACTGCCAAACAAGCCAAAAACTCATAGTTTTCTACTACTTTTAAAGCTTTCGAAAGTAATTCTTGATCTAAGGCCATAAGTAGTGCTATTCTTTAAAACATAGCGAGAGACAACCAAATTTAGGAGTAGTGTTATGATTTCATCTTCGCAAAGACAAGGACTTGTAATGATCGCGGTAGTTGTAGGTCTAATGACACTACCGATGATGTACTAAGCAAGTTACAGATAAAAAAAGGGACGCCATGAGCGTCCCTTTTTTTGTTCAATTTTTTCACTTCGAAAACAGATGCAGTGTTAGCACATCCCAGTTCGCATAATAGAAACCTGCGGCAGCTAAAGTCATTGCCATCATCAGTAAGATCGCAACTCGCCAGATAAAACGACCACTACGTGGAGTCAGCTCCTTCTCACAGTCGTTACACATCATGATGAACTTATGTTGGTCTTCCAACTTAGCCTCATGTTCATTGACTACCTTATTACGACACGTTGCGATATAGCGCAGCTTGCTCACCATATCGTGCGGTAGCCTTTCTTCACAGCTTGTTACAAGCTCATGCAATCCTTCGCCTTCGGCATGATATTGAAGCCTCAATAATTTCTCTATATTGCGAGTTCTTGTCACCACTTTTTCAATATCGGTCATCTTAGCCCTCCCACTCCACACTATAATTCTAGTCGAGCATTTCCCTATTCTTATACAAAATCACTGTTATTTACGAGAGAAAGAGACAATAAATAACAATGCTTTATCCCAAACTGACCATTAAATGTGATGTCTGCCGAAAAATAATCAGCTTGGCTTACAACAGTTCACGAATAACGGCTTTAAACACATATCCCTATTGCCTGAAAGACTAGAATAACCATCACGACTACATGGAGGTTATATGCCTAATTCACTCTTTTTTGCCATCTTTGCTCTCGCTGCTCTAGCGGCTTGGGTATTTATTGGTTTCTATCGAAAACACTCGCAAGGTGAAAATGCGCCAGAGAAGAAAGTGAATGTCACGGTGTTAGACAAACAATCGATCGACCTTCCTGACGCAGAACCGGGCCAAGAAGATCAAGAGTACTGGATTTACGTTCAACGTGGTGTGGTTGGTCCGAAGCGAGAATTCCAAGTCGGCATCCACTATTTCCACGCCCTTAACCCTGGCGACAAAGGAACCTTAACCTACCAAGGCGATAAGTTCTTACACTTTGCGTTGAAGCGCTAAACGTCAGCCGCTTCAACTGTCGTCCCTAAGCAATCCATCAGAAAGCCTTAGCAATCACCGCTAAGGCAATAACCAACGCGTTTTCTCTGACTTAGACACCAACCAGCTCATCCATAATGCGCCAGCTCCGCTGATCACAATCCATAATGGAATAACCCATGCCGGATGTCCTTGGTACCAACCAAACTCTTTCATCGGCCACAAGAAAATCGGGTGCAGCAGGTAAATACCTAAGCTGTGCTTACTGATAAAGCCAACCACTTGGTTACTCTTCTCAGACAGGCCTTCACCATAGTAACGGCATACCATGAACACCATGCTCGCGGCTAATACGGTATTCAACGTTTTGTAAGATAGCCAGCGCCCTACCGTGTACTCTTCTGCTACCAAGCTTGCATCAACCACCATGTAAACCGTGGTTAGTAACGCTAGCCCACCCAGTAACACACTCACGCCAACGGTCATCTTGTTAAGTGGCACAATCTTATACAGCAAGTAACCCAATGGTAAGTAACCGGTGTACAACCACAATTCGTGACTCCAAGGGCCATCGATTTTCAGTAAGAACAGCAATGTTGTGAACAACCATACCGCCGTAAAGGCATAGACCGATCTATCACCGTACTTTCTAACCATGATCTGCAAGAACGGAATCACAAAATAGAGTGGGATGAAGTAATAGAAGAAACCAAGGTGGTAATAGGTGTAATGATGGTAGCTATTAAGCAACACGTCCCAACTGACGTCGGCATCAAAGCCCATTGCTGACCAGCCCGACAGATAGGTATAGAAAAGCGACCAGACAATGAAAGGTATCAGTACCTTGCCCAAACGACGCTTGAGGTAGTATTTGGCGTCAAACGGGCGCTGATCACTGAGCATCAGTGCGCCAGTAATCAAAATGAACACAGGTACTGCCCAGCGGCTGAAACCGTTTACTGTAATGGCAGTAAGCCATTCACCGAAAGGAATAGTGCCCAACTCATTGCGATAAGGCGCCAAAACATGAATCGCGATAACCGCTACGGCCGCGACACATCGTGCTAAATCAAAAAAGAGAATTCGCTGCTTCATGTAAATGCTTGATTAATATTCAATCATTCTACTATAGCAATAAAAAAGCTGACCGGAATAAATACCAAGTCAGCTTAGTGTTAAAGGAGATACTTATCGCGAATTTAGCTCATACGACTCTAGCTTCTGCGACTTGAGCTCTCACAAATGAGGCTCATCTGGCTGAAGCTTATGCCGCTGAAATTTGCGGCACTTTCGGTAAACGCAGAGAGATCACCGTCGTTATCGCCAAGAATGCGAAGGAAACCCACAGACACGCAGACAAACCTGCCATTTGGAATACCAAGCCCGACAATATCGTGCCAATCAAACGGCCCATCGCGTTTGCCATGTAGTAGAAACCGACATCAAGAGAAACGCCATCGCCTTTCGCATAACTCACAATCAAATATGAGTGAAGTGATGAGTTCACCGCAAAGATGACACCAAACACCATCAAGCCACCGATAATAACTAACTCGGGTTGCCAGCCAATCTGTACCGCATAAGCGATAGCAGCGGTCACTATAGCCAGCGCACCAGCCCATAACAGCGCGGCATGGCCATCTGGCACCTTACCTTGAGCTTTACCAGTAATCTTGGGTGCAATGCCCTGCACAAAGCCGTATGCGATGGTCCAAGCCGCTAAGAAGCCACCCACCCATGAGTGATCCCACCCAAACACGCTGCCTAGGTAAATCGGCAAAGCAATCACAAACCACACATCACGAGCGCCAAACAGGAACATACGTGCTGCGGATAGGATGTTGATGGATTCAGACTTAGAGAAGATCTGTTTGAACTTAGGCTTGGTTTTCGCTTTGCCCATGTCCGCTTCTAAGCTCAACACACTGCCAACGAAGACCAATGCCAACACGGCTGCCATCGCGAGCACGGCGTATTGGAAGCCAATCGTTGAAAGCAGTAAACCACCAATAAAGAAGCCTGCCCCTTTAAGCGCATTCTTAGATCCGGTCAGAATCGCAATCCACTTATAAAGCGCGCCTTGTTGTTCATCAGGAACCAGAGTCTTAATTGAGCTCTTGGCACTCATCTTATTGAGGTCTTTAGCGATACCAGACAAGGCTTGCGCCGCCATGACCCAAGGAATGGTCAGCATTGCCGTTGGCACCGCGAGCATACCCAAGGCGACGACTTGCATGCCTAACCCAATGTTCATGGTCTTATTGAGGCCAAGACGCGCCCCTAACCAGCCACCGATTAGGTTAGTCACCACACCAAAGAATTCATAGAAAAGGAACAGTGAGGCGATTTCTAACGAACTGTAGCCAAGGTCGTAAAAATACAGAACCACCAACATGCGAAGTGCACCATCAGTAATGGTGAAGTTCCAGTAGTTAAAAGTCACCAACATGTATTGGCGAACGCTCTTACTTAGATTTGAAAACATAACGCTATCTCTGCAATCTAAACAAAAAGAGCTTTTGGATCATGATAAGTTCAACACTCCAGATACCAAAAGCTCCCTGTCTAACACTGATGACTATTAGCTATTCGCTACGCCATTAATGTATTCAACCTGGATAGGTTTAGTGAAGGCACCTGGACGCAGTGCCTGCACCTCTTGAACTACCTTGCTCAAATCCCAGCCTTTTTCTAACAGTAGGTGAGCTGCGAACAAACCAGTGCGACCAGAGCCGCCCATACAATGCATTGCAACCTTGCCGCCGTTATCGACGATGTTATGTAGCTCAGGGCTAGCTGCTTGCCACTTCGCAGCAAAACCAGCACCCGGTGCACAGTCGTCTTCAATTTCGATCTGGAACCATTGCATACCTAACGCACGTGTTTTTTCACCAAGTGCCGCCACGTCTTTGCTTGCAAGCTCATGGTCATCAAGTGCTGTCACGATAGCTTCAACGCCTTGCTCTTTTAGCTGAGCCAGTGATGCATCAAGCGTTGCTTCTTTTGTGCCTGGGCACGGAGTAAGCACTAGCGCACCTTGCTCTAGGTCTAGTTGCCATGTTGGATGTATCATTATATCTTCTCCAGATTCTTATTAAGCAAGGCCAACGGTACGAACAAGCTCAGCGGTACGTGTTGCGTAACCCATCTCATTGTCGTACCAAGCGTAGATCTTAACCATGCGCTTACCGACCAACATCGTTGATAGTGCATCCACGATTGTTGAGCGTTGGTCGCCTTTGTAATCGATAGAAACCAGTGGACGCTCTTCAAAGCCAAGAATACCTTTTAGTTCATTCTGAGACGCTTCTTTCAGCATCGCGTTAACTTCTTCTGCCGTGGTGTCTTGCTTCACTTCGAAGATGATGTCTGTCAGAGAAGCGTTCGCTAGCGGTACACGAACTGCGTGGCCGTTGATGCGGTTTTCTAGCTCAGGGAAGATCTCAACAATCGCTTTGGCGCTGCCCGTCGTTGTTGGGATAAGACTCATGCCACATGCACGTGCGCGGCGTAAGTCTTTGTGCGGCGCATCAAGAATAGTTTGCGTGTTAGTTAAATCGTGAATAGTGGTGAAGGCTGCGTTCTCGATACCAAGCTTCTCGTTGATCACCTTAACCACTGGCGCGATACAGTTCGTTGTACAAGACGCTGCCGTTACGATTTTGTGTACCGCAGGGTCGAAGATATTGTCATTCACACCAACAACGATGTTTGCGATGCCTTCTTCTTTCACTGGCGCCGATACCACAACACGTTTCACGCCCTGCTCTAGGTATTTGTTTAGGAAAGAGGTCTTACGGTGAACACCTGTCGCTTCGATAACCACATCACAACCAGACCAGTCGATCGCATCGATGTCGCGCTCTTGTGTGGTCTTGATGCGCTGGCCATTAATGATCATCTCATCGCCTTCTGCAGTTACTTCGTGGTGAAAGCGACCTTGAACTGAATCAAATTCTAGAAGGTGGGCCAGTGTTGTTGTGTCGCCAGCAACATCGTTAATTTGAACAAATTCTAGCTCATCCCAATCGAATGCTGCGCGAAGTGCTAGACGGCCGATACGACCAAAACCATTAATACCTACTTTGACTGTCATTTTCTGTTCTCTCAGTTAATTGCCTTCATATTTGAAGCCGCAGCGTTGTTGACTACGTTCACTTACCGGAGCGCCGGCCGCCCTAATTACATAGAGCCACTATGCTCATAGGGATAAGTTCACTTGTCGCCTAGCTGCAACTACAACTATTTCGGCATTAAGTTTTAATGTATTTAAACGCAACATACTGGGCGTGAGTTCATCGACTCTAAGCGCTCAATATCTTGCTGGTATTCAGTTTTCAAACAGTTCGATGCAATAAGGTCGTCAATTAACTTTAGCATCCAACCTGGTAAATCTTGTGACAGGCGGTAAAACACCCACTGCCCCTGGCGAACATCAATCAAAACACCGTTTGAACGCAGCTGCGCAAGATGGCGTGAAACCTTTGGCTGACTTTCTTGCAATGCCTGAGTCAACTCACCAACCGATAAGCACTCATTGCGAACTATCAACATTAAGCAACGCACTCGCGTTTCATCGGACAGTAATTTAAAAAATTGGTGAGGAAGCATAAAAACATACTCATATATGGATATACACATATCTTAGATATAAAAAAACGCACGTCAAGGCGTGCGTTTCAATTGTCATAAAAGTTTAACGAAGAAATATCAGAGCTTGTTGGTCACGGTATGGCTCCAACGGCGCGCTTCAGTAAGCTCCGTTTTAACCTGATCCACGCTTAATCCTAAATCGGCGCAGTGCTCATCAATCTGTTGCCAATCGGCATGCTCAAAGCTCTCTTCAAGTGCGAGCAAGGTACCATATGGCCCTTCTCTACGTAATAGAGCAACCTTGATACTTTTACACAGCGGCAACTGCTCGACTAAGTTATCTAACGACAAGTCCAACAGAGCATCCAACAAGGAGAATAAGCCAATCATAAAGGCCTGTTCTCTATACCCTTCAAATGCCTGATAGCGAGACATACGCTGACAAAACTGAGCACGCTGTAGAGACAATCCATACAGCTCTTTAGGCTTTTTATCGGACACATAAGAGGCGACGGCTAACGAGACAAACATTTTCAGTTTCTCTTGACCTAGATATACCAAAGCCTGACGAAAAGAAGAGATGGTAACTTCAAGGCGCGGCGACATAGTATTCACAAAACGCAGCAGCTTATATGAGAGCGCCACATCTTTCGCGACAATGCTCTCCACCCGTTGAAAGTCCACATCGGGCTTACACACTTCTTGAAACAGCTCCATAGCAATCACTTGCTCAGGGCTAATGTATTTACTCTTGATGATTTCCGGTTTATTGAAAAAGTAACCTTGGAAAAACTTAAAGCCAGCCTCTTTGGCTTGCTGGAATTCTTGTTCGGTCTCAACGCGCTCCGCCAAAAAGCTAAACTTTTTCCCTTGATGCGCCCTAACCAAATCACACGCTTCATCCAAACCCATCTGCATAATATCGAGCTTTACGATATGCGTGTATTTAAGGAAACGTTCCCATTCTGGGGTCGAAGTAAAATCATCTAGGGCAATCATGTAACCCGCTTGGTAAAGGTCTTTAACCGCTTCCAACAATTCATCTGTTGGTTTACAGGTTTCCAGAATCTCTACCACCACCTTATCTTTCGGCAAACTTAAGGGCAGTCGACGAATCAAACTTTGATAAGGGAAGTTGATAAAGCAGCGTGAAGATGGAATAGAAGGGTTAAGACCAACAGACAAGAAGTTCTCAACAATCAGACGATACGTTGCTCGATTAGACTCAATATGCGCTGGGTACGCATTCTTTTCTCCATCGCGAAATAACAACTCATAGCCGAGTGTATTCCTCTTGCGATTTAAGATAGGTTGTCGAGCAACGTATGTAGCGGTCATTTCTTGATAACTCTGATTGGTTTAACTATAACTCAGTCGCTTAATCTAAGCTTTCGCGGCAGCTAGCAAAGCACCGCAGCCCATGAACATACCACCAAATATTTTATTTATCTTACCCATTATGCGATCAGAGCGAATAAAACGTCCCATTTGTGACGCTAATGAGGTGTAACCCAACATAACAACGCTATCAATGAATACTGTCGTCACACCTAGCACTAATAACTGAGGTGCTTGAGGTTGTGTAGGGTCAATAAACTGAGGAAACAAAGCCACCAAAAACACGATTGATTTCGGGTTAGTTAGGTTGATAAGCACAGCGTTTCTCAGCAGTTTGCCACTCGACAGAGTAGAGCTTTCTTCAGATGCTACTAGGCTCGAGCTATCACGCCACTTTTGAATACCTAACCAAAGTAAGTACACCACGCCGACCCACTTAATGATGGTGAACGCCAACGCAGACTTAGCAACGAGTGCACCGATACCCGCGCCCACCAGCATAATGTGAAACGCAAGACCAAGCTGTAAGCCAACAATTGATGCGAGTGACTTTTTAGTGCCATAGCTAAGCCCATTACTGATTGAGTTAACGGTACCCGAGCCCGGAGCCAAGCTAAACAAAATCGCTGTGACAACATAAGCAAGCCAAACATGAGTATCCATTTGCATTTCCTTACTAGTTCTTTAATCTAACAACATTAGTAGCAATAAAGCTCTCACACGCATCAGTTCAGGTAATTTCCCATGGAAAACCACAGCGAAGCCACCTTCCCTTACACTCAAGAACCTCAGTTCGATCATGCGATTAAACACCCGATCAACGCTCTTTGGCAACAAAGAAAAGAGGGGTTTTTAACATCGTCTGGTAAAAAGAAACTGTACTGGTGCAGCCTCACCTCAGAAAAGCACAGCAAAGCTATTGTGATTTCAAATGGCCGTATCGAATGCTGCCAAAAATACCAAGAAATCTTTTATGATTTTTATCAACAAGGCTATGACGTTTATTCATTTGACCACCAAGGTCAAGGCCAGTCTGAACGTATGGTAACAGACTCTGACATTGGTCACATTCATGAGTTTGATGATTATGAATCTGACATGTCTGACGTCATTGCCAGTTTTGATCTCAGTAAGTATTCCAATCGCTACCTGCTCGCACACTCAATGGGCAGCACCATAGCCACTCGCTACCTACAAACCCATCCAGACCACCCGTTTGATAAGGTGACTCTGTGCGCTCCGATGTTTGGTATCAATACCGAGTGGTACCTGAAACCTATCGCGATGATCGTTGGACAAGTGCTTACCGCTTTTTATGCCAAGCCAACTTACGCGCCGGGCCAGCAAGCATATTATTCGAAGCCTTTTGAAAACAACTTACTGAGCCACAGTAAGGTTCGCTATCAGTGGTTCCGCCGCTTATATGACGAGTCTCCATCTTTGCAGGTGGGTGGACCAAGCACGCGTTGGGTGTGGCAAGGGTTAATGGCCGCCAAGCAAGCAATTCAACAAACTCGTCAAATCAAGATCCCTCTGCTATTGATTCAAGCTGGGGATGAAAAGATTGTCAGTAACAGTGCTCAAGTAAAGTTCATCTCTAAGCTGAAGAAAACCAACTCTGATTGTCAGTTTAAGTTGATTGAGGGTTCTAGGCATGAGGTGTTGTTTGAGCAGGATGAATATCGCAATCAAACACTGGATGCGATCAATCAGTTTTTCGCCTAGAGCTAATAGGCTAAGCAACCTACCAAGAAAATAAGCGCTAAAGAGGAAGAGAAGTAAGTGAGCTTTGCCCTCTTTTCTTGCATGAATTTGGCATACAATTTCTACCTAGAGATATTGTAGTTAAAACGATTCTAGCGCTGGCTAGCGTCAATATTGGTTAAGCATTTTGCAATGAGGGTTAAATGAGTATTCCTGCACTAAAAGATTCCGTGAAAATTGTTGCTTCTGATTTAGATGGTACGCTTTTGGCTCCCAACCATCAGCTAAGCGACTTTACCAAGCTAACGCTTAAGAAATTACACGACCAAGGTTATACCTTCATCTTCGCTACGGGTCGTCACCACGTCGATGTGGCGGGTATTCGTCAGATAGCAGGTATTCCGGCGTACATGATCACTTCAAACGGTGCACGCGTGCATGACCAAAACGATCAACTGATGTATAGCCAGAACGTACCTCAGGAACTCGTTCAGCCAGTTATTGATATTGTGCGCCAAGATCCAAACCTCTTTATTCACATGTACCAGAATGAAGATTGGTTACTAGACCGTGAAGATGAAATGTTGGCTAAATTCCACAGTGAGTCTGGCTTTAGCTACAAGCGCTTTGAAGCTGAAAACGCACCAAGCGAAGGCATCGCGAAAGTCTTCTTCACACATCCAGAACAAGACCACGAATATCTCGTCACGTTTGAACAAAAGCTAAGAGATGCTTTTGGCGACAAACTGAACATCGCCTTCTCTACACCTTGGTGTCTGGAAGTGATGGCAGCTGAAGTCTCTAAAGGCCACGCTCTAGACGCTGTTGCAAAATCACTAAACCTGACTCTGGATAACTGTGTTGCCTTTGGTGATGGCATGAACGACGCTGAAATGCTGGCTATGGCGGGTAAAGGTCTAATCATGGGTACATCACATGAGAAAGTGATGAAAGCACTACCTGACAATGAAGTGATTGGCAGTAACGCAGACGATGCCGTTGCTCACTACCTAGAAAAGCATCTGCTCTAATCTCGCTCGTTGAACAGATCTGAATAAATAAAAAGGCAGCCAACTGGCTGCCTTTTTTGAACCTTACGTAAAAAGCTCTCTCTAACGCTATCGAGAACCTAACACTTCTTTGCTTAAGATTGCCTGCCACTCTTGTTCGGTAACCGGCATGATCGATAAGCGATTACCGCGTTTCACCAAGGGCATTTCGGAGAGTTCAGGCATGGCTTTAAGCGTAACCAAAGGAATCAAGCGCTCAGTCACTCGCACAAACTCGACATCCACCATGATCCAGCGTGGGTTATCGGGTGAAGACTTAGGATCGTAGTAATCACTCTCAGGGTCGAACTGAAAGTGGTCTGGGTAGGCTTCTCTGGTTACTTTAGCGATCCCCGCTACGCCAACTTTTTTACATGATGAGTGGTATATCATCACCAGATCGCCAAGCTTGACGTCATCACGCATCATGTTTCGAGCCTGATAGTTGCGTACACCCTCCCAACAAGAGGTTTTTTGTACTCTAAGAGTCTGAATAGAGAAGGTGTCGGGTTCTGTTTTAAATAACCAATATGCCATAATAAATCCAATTAACGGTTGCTCCGAGGAAGATATAACATGAAGGTAATGAAAAACCCAGTGACATGGCTAGTCGCGTTCGCTCTACAAGGCTGTGTTACGGCACCTGATACGCCGCAACAACCTGAACAGCCCCCAGCAAACTTGGATGAGCCACTGAGCATTCAACCGCAAACCTTCATCATGCGTGGTCAGGTGGTGGTTGGCCATGAAAGCCGAACCTTCACTCCTTGCGGTAGCCAACAACAATACTGGTTAGACTTATCTCCAGAGTTAGCGTTAGAAGCACAAGGGCTCTCAACGAGACCTTACCAAGCCTTATATGGCGAGCTGATTGGTCACCTAACCGTGCCGAGCCAAACGGGTTATAACGCAGATTTCACAGCGCGTTTCGTGGTTGACCAAGTGAACATCCTAACCGCAGAGAACCCTGAGCGCTGCGACCAACCACTGCGTTCAACACGAGTATTCGGTAATGAACCCTTCTGGTCAGCAACCTTCGATAAAGACCAGCTGAAATATACTAAGATGGGCGAACAGCCACAAACCCTCGATATTGAATCAAGCCGCACCACACCAAGCAGTCGTGATTACCAATTAGAAGGTAAAGCAGCGCAAGGCAAACTCAACCTTACGAAAGAGAGCTGTAGCGACGGCATGAGCGATTCTATCTATGGATGGCATGCCAAGCTTAACCTCAATGACAGTAACTATAATGGCTGTGCAACGGTCTCTAACCAAGATCCAACATTGGATTGGAGCGGACTCTACTTCGCTAGCTCAACGCAAAACTCAGGGTTCTCTATCAACCTTGAACTCAACAATGACCACAGTGCTATCACGACTTATTCATACAGCAATGGAGACCCTTCTATTGTTGAACAAGGCTTCTGGCAGCAACTGAACCAAAATCAGGTACAAGTGGTTATGACTCGCCACCAGCAACAATATTTGATCTCCGAGCGCATCTTCACACTCGATAATGGCAAGCTAATCGCTGAAAAAGAGAAAGTGGGCAACGTGGTGTATCCGATTGCCAATGGCGGTCTGGTGCTATTCGAAGCTAAGAGTGCGCAAGCACAAGTAAACACCACCACTAACGTTGATCTAACCGCAAAGCAGGTGAACTCCAGCGATCAACTTGATCCAAAAGTCGACCAAGCGATCCGCGAATACTTTAAGATCAACAACAGCTCACCTGACGACACTAAATACCGCTGGTTAACCTACGACCTCAACGGCGACGGTAAAGAAGAGCTGTTCGCCCAACTCGATTGGTGTGGTTCTGGTGGCTGTACACTGCTAATTTTCGAAAACCATCAAGATAACTGGCGCTTCAATAGCCGAGTGACACTGGTTAAGGGCGACATACGCTTAGGTAAATCGCAAAACCACGGCTGGCAGGATCTGATCTTCAATGTCAGTGGCGGCGGTGCAACACCGGCGAAACACACACTTTCATACTCTGGTGTCAGCTACCCGCTAAACCCAAGTGTCGCTCCAGTTGCAGATGATGCTGATATCAGCGACGTGGTTTTGTTTGCTGATGGTATCTCACCCGCACAAAGTGGAGTTAAGTTGTAAACATGAGTAACCAACAAGCTTGCCATGGTTGTAGCTTCACTCACCAATGTATTTGTCACCTGATACCTAGTGTCGCAAGCCAAATCGATCTTGTACTGCTCACTCATGAGAATGAACTGTCACGCGATACCAATACAGGGAAGCTGCTTCAGCAATCCCTTGATCAGTGTCAGTCCATTGTATGGCAAAGGAAAACACCACCAGCGGAGCTCATCGCACTGCTTGACGATGAAACACGACAACCGTTTCTTTTATTCCCAAGTGATCAAAGTGTCGAGTGCCAGCAAGCTGTAATGACCCAAGCCCAGAGCCGTAAGCCGCTATTCATCATCTTGGATGGCACATGGCAAGAAGCGAAGAAGATGCTTAACAAGAGCTCGTGGTTACAAGCCGTTCCGCAAGTTCACCTCGATATTACCAGCGAATCTTCATACACCTTGCGCCGCAACCAAGACAGTGGCCACTTGTGTACTTGTGAAGTGGGTATTGAGTTACTCAAATCTTTAGGTGAAAGTGAATCTGCCAAGCTCATTGATGACTACTACCAGCATTATCTAAAAGTGTTCCACGCCGACAAGTGTGGCCACGCCCTCAAATAGACCAAGCAGGCGCGCGGGAAGGTAAAAACACATTTCGGGACGAGACAGACACTAAAAACAAAAAGGGTGAGCCATAAGCTCACCCTTTTTACATCGTATTTTCGTTATTGAGCCAACCAGTGTTTCACGTGAAACGCTCGCTCCATCAAAACAAACGCTGAGGTTGACCAAAGTAATACCCTTGCAAGTAATCGACCCCCATGTCTTCAGCAATACGGCACACCTGCTCATTATGAACGAACTCCGCCACCGTCTTAGCATTCAGAATCTGGCATAAGCTCACCAACTGCTGAGCGATCTTGCGCTGCTTTTTATCTTTATCAATATTGCGAATCAAACTGCCATCAAGCTTGATCACCTGTGGTTCTAGCTTCAATATCTCATCAATGTTCGAATAGCCCGAACCAAAGTCATCAACAATAATATTCAC
The DNA here is from genome assembly GCF_041474215.1 of Vibrio sp. 10N.222.52.C12. NCBI lineage: Bacteria > Pseudomonadati > Pseudomonadota > Gammaproteobacteria > Vibrionales > Vibrionaceae > Vibrio > Vibrio sp. 10N.222.52.C12. The sequence continues at coordinate 17,836 of NZ_JBFRTR010000060.1, read as the reverse complement.
ACCAAGATCGCGGAAGTGATTACACACCTCAATCAAGCGACCGTAATCCTGAATTTGTTCCGTTTCTAACACCTCCAAGCCAATACGCTGTGGGTGACTGATTTTCTTGATCGCTTGTTCAAGGTGAAGAATGGTTTTCTCATTGCTGAAATCTTGTGGCGCTAAATTAATTGAGAACGAATCGGTTCGCTGACTCATAAAATCGAAGGTGCGCGTTATCATCTGACGACTGAGGCGTGTATAGAGATGGGTTCCTTCAATGATTGGCAAGAACTTACCCGGTGCAATTAACTGACCGTCCTCTTCAATTCGAACCAAACACTCGTAGCTCTCTACCTGATGACTGTGTGCTGAAACTATGGGCTGAGAGCACGCCACAATATTCTGATTAAGCACCGCGCGACTCACGCACGACAGCCAACCAAGTTGCTCTTGGCGATGCTTCTCCAATTGAATGAGTGCCTTGGCGCTCACTAGGTGCTTGTTCTGGCTGACAGCGCTGCGCCTCGCATCAATCGCCTTCAACAATAAGTCATCAATAGAGGTAGTCGGGAAATCTCGACGGCTGGCGATACCCGCACAGATAGACACCGACAAGTAATCAATATCGGGTAAACCGGTAGGCTCAAAATTCACATGCTCGGTTTGATCGGCAAATTCCGAGAATCGCTGATGAATATGTTCTTGGCTCGCCCAACTATCAAACACCACCGCCCACTCACCAATACCGATACTGTAGAGCTGACAGCCCTCATCAAAGAACTGCCACAGCGCCTTTTGAAAGTACTCACTCAAATCATGCAGAAGCTTGTCACCTACTCGATAACCATACTTCTCATTGATCTGACCAAAGGTCGTGACCTTCAAAGCTAGTAAGTGGCTATCACTGCTCATCTTCGACAGTTTCTCACGCAGCACACTTCGATTGGGTAAACCTGTACGGTGATCAATTCGATAGCTTGCCGTCAATGCAGTGGCTTGCTGCTGAATCTTACTCGCCATGCTGTTGTTCATGTCATCGACATCAAGCAGTGCATTTCGGATCAATGAAAACAGAGGGGATATGTTGGTCGCGGGTTGCGTCTCTAATGGCAATACCGCCTTACCCTCGCCTTCTCTAAGCGCAAGATAAGTGAGGCTATGGTGCAAGATTCGCTGTTGGCCATTCTCTTGATAAAGTTCTCCCATGCAGTAAACGCCATAGCTGTCGGCCAATTTTTGGAAAACCTCAACCTCTTGGTTGCCATCAATAAAGTCGATACGAGATGTACAGTTATAAATGAAGAACTGTTCTGGCCTATGAGAGGCGATCTGCTGCACGCCCAGTCGTATCTGCTCTAAGGTCAGTGATGGATGGTCATAACAAAACCGGACCTCATCGCCCACTTGGAACAGGCCGCTGAATTCTATCTCTCCACTTTCCGTTACCTTGAGCGGTAAGTGAATGTTTTGCTCTTTCGGGTCACCGACCATCAAGGGAAAGTTATGCAGTTGCTCAAAAGGCACTTCGAGGCCATCAGCGAGGTAACGATTGTAGAGTTCGCGAACAGGCATCCCATCCAGTTCCAACAACCGGTTCTCTTGAGCACCTGTCACTCGAAAAGTTCGACCAATCGGATTCCATTCAGTGTAGTAACCCTTAGCGATGGAGAGCTCAACACTGTGCAGCGCCAACATCACATAGGCATTTTCATAGCAAATGCCGTCTAACATCACCCATCGCCCATTATCTGTGATGGTCGATGCACCGCCACAGATCGGTAATGAATACATCGACTGCTCAAACGCTGAAAATAGATCTCGGTTATTTATCTGCAAGCAGTCTGCGAAACAGATGATGCTTTGAGTATTATCATTGCACTCAAGCTGTTGCCACATAGCGTGGCTATCGAGCAATGGTTGTTCGCTATATTCGACAACACCACAAGAGTAAGACGTCGCGTCAAAGCGGGTAACAATCAGATAAAGACCTTGGTGCAGGATGACACCTTGACTAATGTAGTGGTTAGCACTGCAACCAATCAATTTGGCATTGGGAAAAGTCGATTGAATCACTTGGCAGGCAGCCAAAACAGAACCTTTCTCGAAAGACGAAAACACCTGAATCAGTAGGCTTTCATGTTGATGAAAATCTATCTTTTCCAATTCACGTTGGGTTTGCTCAATGTCTTGTATCAGGAGAGAAGTCGACTGCATATTCACATTAATCGTTACGTTAATGATTTATTATTGTGCTTATTATAGATAAGGCTTGCACGGAATACTTGCGATCGCGTTATGAATAATGTGACCTTAGTTAGACATCATTCATTCCGCCAAAAAGCAGTCATTAATGGCGGCGCAGTACTTTTATAGCCAGTCGTTACACAATGCGGGAAGCTTTAACTGCTAAAACAGTCGCTTAGGCTCACCGAAGTAGTAACCCTGCAGATAATCGACACCCATTTGCTCTGCTATCTCACAAACCTGTTGGTTATGGACAAATTCAGCGACCGTTTTGGCATTGAACACTTGGCACAAACGAATCAACTGAGAGGCTATGTTTCTTTGTTTTTGATCTTTGTCGATATTACGAATCAAGCTACCGTCGAGCTTAATGATCTGTGGCTCAAGCTTAATGATTTCCTCGATGTTGGAGTAACCAGAGCCAAAGTCATCAACAATGATTCTCGCCCCGAGAGCACGGAAGTGATCACACACCTCAATCATGCGACCATAATCTTTAATCTGCTCAGACTCGAGAACCTCTAGGCCAAGTCGAGTGGGATCGTTCATAGCACTGATGGCGGTCTCGAGCACCTCAAGCGTCTTGTCGCTCAACAAATCTTGCGGGGATAGGTTGATAGAAAATGGGCTTTGCTTATCCGCCATATAACCTATGGTGTTCTTAATCATGTGTCGGCTGAGGCGAGTGTAAAGGTGCGTGTCGGCAATGATAGGTAAGAACTTACCTGGTGGCACAATGGTACCGTCTGACTCCATGATTCTGACCAAGCACTCTTGGCCAATCATTTCGTGCGTAACCGACTCCACAATTGGCTGGGAATAAGTGATGATGTTCTGATCTAAAATCGCACGACTTACACAGCTCAGCCAGCCTAGTTGCTCTTTGCGATCTTCTTCACTCACCTGAATGTCTTTAGCATTGGTGATGTGGGTATTGTTACGTACTCCATAGCGTCGAGCTTCGATCGCTTTCAATAAGATCTGGTCACCACTGTCGGTTAAGAAGTCACAACGACTAGCAAAGCCGCCACACAGAGAAACTGACAGGTAATCAATATCAGCCAAACCATATGGCTCAAAATTTATGTGTTCGATGTCATCGGCGAACTCAACGAAACCTTCTTTTATTTTCGTACTACCAACACTAGCATTGAAGATAATCGCCCACTCTCCAACACCAATACTGAATAGCTCTACCTTCACGCGAGGCTCTTTAACCACACGAAGCTGTAATCGCTCGATAAAGTGATTAGACAGATCGAGTAGCAGCTGATCCCCCACTTGATAACCATACTTCTCGTTAACCTGATGGAAGTTGGTTAGCTTTAAGGTCAGCAGATGTTCACTGAACAGAATCGTATTGAGGCGCTCTTTCAGTACGATACGGTTCGGCAAACCAGTACGCGAGTCAATGCGATAGCTTTCGGTTAAGCGACGCGCTTGTTGATGGAGTTTCTTTTCCATCTGAGTATTCATACTGTCGAGATCAGCGACTGCATTTCTGACTAGGTTAAGCAATGGCGACACGGTTGAGCCACACTGAAAGTCTTCGCAATGAAACTCTTTAATCTCGTCAGACTCGCGCATAGCGATATAAGTCAAGCTGTGGTGCAGTATCTCTTGGCGGTCTTCATTACGGTATAGCTCCCCCATGCAGTAGGCACCACATGTATTCACTATCCCTTCAAATGGCTTGAGCTCAAGTTTACTGTCGATAAATTCAAGTCGAGATACGCAGTTATAAATGATCACCGATTCAGGCTGATGCATGGCTAGCATCTCGGCACCGTGGTGCACCTTTTCTGCAGTGAGCGATGGGTGGTTATAACAAAACTGCGCCTCTTCACCGACATGCCAAGGGCTATCAAACTCAATACTGCCATCATCATTAATACGTAGCGGCGTCGAGATACCCTTCTTTCTGCCAAGTTCTCGATAAAGTGGAAAGCTCATCAGTTGACTAAAAGGAAGGTCTTTGCCATCCGCAAGGTAATGTTTGAATACTTCAATAGCCGGCTTGTCGTTCAATGCGTATAAGCGATTTCCGATTGCGTGTGTGACTCGTAGCTTCATCCCAATCGGGTTCCACTCAGAGTACGCGTCCGACCAAACCTTCAATCTTGGGTTAGTCAGAGCCACAGCAACACAGGCGTGCTGGTAGGTTTGCTCGTTATACATAACCCAACGGCCAAATTCATTCTCATGGCACAGTCCACCAGCTATCGGCAAGGCGTAAGGCAAATTTTCAAAAGCGCTATAAATAGGATAATCACGCCCTTCAACCTGATCGCACAAGCTGATGACCGTTTTGGTTTCTTCTGTAAGGCGCAGCTGAAAAGCTAAGTCTTGGCTGTCTTGATTTGGATTGCCGGAAAAAGGCTGGACCGCAGAGGTTAGATGGGTTTCGTTGAACTCACTGATGATGACTAAGGTGCATGCACTTTCAAGGCAATTATCACAGATAACATGACGAGCACTCTGGCCAATTAGCGTCGCATTATTTAAACGATTGAGGGCAACACCCGCGATTTGACGAGCTAGATCTGAAGATTGAGCTGAGAAAATTTGAATAAGGTACTGTTTGCTGTCACACCATTCTCGCTGATCAAATTGAGCTCTAAATAACGCCTCAGTATTTGCGAGAAATGTAAATGTTTGCATGCCAACCCTTGTTCAAAATCGAGTGAAGTAACAACCCGCAACCACTGCTATGACTGAAATGAATCGATAAAAAGTAGTCGCCAATTATCCTAGCCTAATCAGGCTTTTATAGGCGACTAATGTAACAATTCAATAGCATAAATGCGACACAATAAGCTTACCGAGCCATTAAATTAGTCGCATAAGATCGCTAAGTTGGTCTATTTCAACATCAGGGAGCACACTCGCCTTCGGGGAGCGGTATAAATTGGAACCAGTGTCATTAAACCAGCACGCTTGGAAGCCATTTTGCTTGGCTCCATAGACATCCGTTTTGAGGTGATCGCCAACATGAAGAATATTCTCAGCGTCACAACCTAGGTGTTGCTGAGCTTTTTCAAACATATCTGGATAGGGTTTTGCTCTGCCATCAGGGCCAGCTTTAAGGATTAATTGAAAGTACAGCCCTAAGCCAATTTTGTGTGGATCGACATTGCCATTGGTAATCGCAACCAGAGGAATACGTTGGCTAAGTTCAGTCATCACTCGATGCGTTTCTTGAGGGACATCGACTTGATTACGCAACCACAAGGCATGCTCAATGCCCTCTCGAGCCGCTTGCTCTGCTTGCTGCAGAGAGTAACCCAATTGCAGCAAACCACTCTTAATCTGAGTTTCACGCCACACGGTGACATCATGTTTCAAAGCTGGGTTTTCAGATGCGACTTGCTGCTTAATGCCCTGCCACTCTTCAAGCGATAAAGAAGCCGACACTGGGTGCTTTTGATAAAGCCACTGTGCCATCTCTTTCTCAACCTTCATGATCACAGGCCAGTTGTCATACAGGGTGTCATCCAAGTCAAAGGTCATGGCTTTGATGGGCTTTAACCCTCGATAAATTCGCATAGTAAACCCTTTAATCTAATCTTTATTCTTCTTACGAGCTCTCGGGTGAGCCTGATCATAAGCTTGTGCTAAGTGTTGGAAATCTAAGTGGGTATACACTTGGGTCGTCGAGATGTTTTCATGGCCAAGCAACTCTTGCACAGCACGAAGATTTTGGCTCGATTCCAGCACATGCGTTGCAAAGGAGTGACGCAGTTTATGCGGGCTGATGTGGCTCGCGACAGATTGCTTCTTGCCCCACTCTTCCATGCGCTTTTGCACGCTGCGGTGAGAGATACGAGTCCCGAGCTTAGAGACAAACAGCGCGGTTTCACCCGGTGAAGCCAATTCACCACGAACTTTGAGCCATTTATCGACCCACTCTTTAGCTAAACCAGAAAAAGGCGCTTTGCGTTCTTTGTCGCCTTTACCAATCACTCGGATTTCGCCTTGTCGACCCAACACATCTTTCAGATTGATGCCGACCAGTTCTGCCAGTCGTAATCCAGCACCATACATCACCTCCATCATCGCTCGATCACGAATCGACAATGGATCGTCCTCATTCACATCAAGCAGTTGACCCACTTCATCAACATCGAGGTTTTTAGGCAAAGGGCGTTGTTTGCGAGGTGCAGAGACACCTTTGGCTGGATTGGCGGTCATTTCGCCACGCAACACAAGGAAATCAAAGAAGCTGCGCAGTGACGATAAGCGCGTTGCAATGCTGCTCGCTTTCATTCCCTCACGCATGCCTTTACTGGCCAGTTGTCTGACCCACGCCGCATCGACTTGACCCCAATCCTTTAGCCCTAGAGTGACTAAATGACCGGCCATGGTTTCAAGTTGTTGTTTGTAATTACGTTGGGTGTGTAGGCTGAGTCCCTTCTCGCTTCGGAGATATTCATAGAAGCGAGAAAGTGGCTTTTGAAGGCTGTTAGGAAGAGGTATTTTGGGCTCTAGGCTCATTATTTATCTGCCAAGGTAAGGTGTCCGCCAAATGAGCGACAACAAGTGCTAAATGGCGTAAAAAGAGCGTATCCATATGGGGTTGGAAATGTCCGCCATCTTCACTAGAAAAGGCGAGCAAACCCAATGGAGACTGCTTAGCAAGCGGTAGTACTACATAAGAGCCTAGCTCTGGAACTGGATAATCACCAAACAAATCGTGTCTGTCGGCTTTTCTCAAGCGTCCAAGATAAGCATCTTTGCCATTGAAATGGTTAAGCGAAAACTTAGAGTAACCCTCAGCACTCAACTGATAAAAGCCAGATTGCGAAAGAATACGAACATGAGCCTTAAGCCCAAGATCTAACGCTTTTTGTTCAACGGCTTTTATCACCTGCATGAAGTCACTGCATTTCAGCACTTGCGCTTGCAGATCCATAAACTCATAGAAGGTTTTATCGTTATTTGCTGCCAACGACATCAAGCCAGTGATCTCTTCTTCAAGCTCTTCGATTCGATGACGTTGGCGTTTAAGCTGAACCTCAACCAGAGAAACAGCGCCCTGCTCAACGTTATTGATAGCAAGGCGATCAACCAAATCTTTTCGGTCTTGGAAAAAATCTGGGTTATCACGTAAATATTCCGCGACCACTTCTGCGGTGAGTGCGTCGGCTTCAACGTAAGACAAAACCTATCCTTTATTTTTATGAATATATTTGTTTTGGGTCGTTATTAGCAAGAAAGTTGACCATCAAACACATGCGTTGCAGGGCCGGTCATAAACAGAGGTTTACCCGGGCCTTGCCAGCTAATGTGTAAGTCACCGCCTGGTAGACGAACCTTCACATTCTCAGCCAGTAAGCCTTGAGTGATACCCACTGCAACTGCGCCACACGCTCCGCTGCCACATGCCTGAGTTTCACCCGCGCCGCGTTCGTAAACACGTAGACGAACTTCTTCACGGTTAACGACCTGCATAAAGCCAGCATTAACACGCTCAGGGAAACGTTCATGTGATTCAAGTAGTGGGCCTAAGGTGTCCACATCAGCCGTGTCGACGTCATCAACCACGGTAACCACATGTGGGTTACCCATGCTTACCGCACCACAGAATAAGGTGTGTACATCCGTTCTTAGGATATACGTCTTCTCTGGCTGCTTGGCCTTGAATGGAATCTTGCCGGGTTCGAACTCAGGAATGCCCATGTTCACCGTGATCAGGTCATTCTCTTCAATCTTGAGAACCATTTTACCTTTCTTGGTACTCACGTTGATGCTGTACTTATTCGTTAAGCCTTTCATGCGAACGAATCGTGCAAAACAACGTGCACCATTGCCACACTGCTCCACTTCACTGCCATCCGCATTGAATATGCGGTAATGGAAATCAGTTTCTGGATCATAGGGAGCCTCAACCACAAGTAGCTGATCAAAGCCCACGCCAGTGTGACGATCCGCCAAACGACGGATCAAATCTGGAGAAAAGAAAATATTTTGAGTAATGCAGTCCACGACCATGAAATCATTGCCCAAACCATGCATTTTAGAAAAGTGGAAGTGCATAACGCTTAAAATTACTCCGGAAGAATGTTTTCAAGTTCCCACAGACTCGTAAGCTCTTCACGCTGACGAACCAAGTGAGTTTTATCGCCATCCACCATCACTTCAGCCGCACGCGAACGAGTGTTGTAGTTAGATGACATCGCGAAGCCATAAGCACCCGCTGAACGAACTGCTAGCAGATCACCTTCTTCAAGAACAAGGTCACGATCTTTACCTAGGAAATCGCCTGTCTCACAGATTGGGCCAACCAAATCGTAAGTCACAGCTTCACCCTGACGAGGGCTAACAGGAACAATATCCTGCCAAGCTTGATAAAGTGCTGGGCGCATTAGGTCGTTCATTGCTGCATCGATGATGGCAAAGTTCTTGTGCTCTGTTGGCTTGAGGAACTCGACTTTCGTTAATAATACACCAGCGTTAGCAGCAATCGCTCTTCCAGGCTCGAAAATCAGCTCTAGATCAGAATGATTGTCTAGGCGAGCCAATAAGGCTTTCGCGTAGTCAGAAGGCTGTGGTGGTAATTCATCACGATAAACCACACCCAAACCGCCACCGACATCAAGGTGTTTGATGTTGATACCGTTAGCACGTAGCTGGTCGATCAGCGCAAGCAGGCGATCGGTTGCATCGATGAAAGGTTCGATATCCGTTAACTGAGAACCAATGTGGCAATCAATACCATGGATAGACAAGTTATCGAGTGTTTTTGCAAACTCATAGACAGCAGGAGCACGGTCGAAAGCGATACCAAACTTGTTATCACGCAGACCAGTAGAGATATAAGGGTGAGTGTTCGCATCAACGTCTGGGTTGATACGCAGTGAAATCGGCGCTTTAACACCAAGCTCACCAGCTACTTTATTCAGTCGCTCTAGTTCTGGTTCAGACTCTACGTTGAAACACTTAATGTTCAACTCAAGCGCACGCTTCATTTCAGCGGCTGTTTTACCGACACCAGAGAATACAACTTTTGCTGGATCGCCACCGGCAGCAACCACACGCTCTAGCTCACCGCCAGAAACGATATCGAAGCCAGAGCCCAAACGAGCCAAAGTATTCAACACGCCAAGGTTTGAGTTAGCTTTAACGGCATAACACACCAAGTGCGGATGCTCACCAACCGATGAATCAAACGCATTCCAGTGGCGTTCTAATGTTGCACGAGAATATACATACAGCGGTGTACCATATTGCTCTGCTAGTTGTGAAAGTGCGACGTCCTCAGCCCAAAGCTGGCCATCTTCCTGATAGTTGAAGTAATCCAAAGTTCTTATCCCTTATAAATAACGATTTCTGCGTGTTTTCACTTATTGTGATTGTTCGGTTTGCTGAACTTCATCAGGATCGTACAAAGGACCCGTTTGACCACAACCAGAAAGTCCAATAACGGACATCATAAATAGAGCAGCAATTAATTTTTTCATTTTGCATATCGTGATTATTAACTCAATGCCCCCTATAATCGCACCACACTCAGGAAAAGCAATAGGATAGAAAGGATGAACGAGACTGAATTTCATCAGCTGGTCGATATACAGATGCAAAACATCGAAGAAGCTATCGATGAATCAGAGGCAGATATTGATTACGAAGTGACTGGTAACGTGATGACGCTGGAGTTTGAGAACCGCAGCCAAATCATCATTAACCGCCAAGAACCAATGAAAGAAATCTGGTTAGCGTCTAAATCTGGTGGCTTTCACTTCAAGCTAGTTGACGACAAGTGGACATGTTCAAAGACGGGCATGGAGCTGTTTGAGATGGTTAAAGAAGAATGCGTGAAGCACGCAGGTGAAGCGATCGATTGGGTCTAATCATTTGTAAGCAAAACTAAAAAGGAGTGAATCAATCACTCCTTTTTCAATATCAATCGGGCTTAGTAAGACTAGATGTTGACTATCTTTGAGCTCCGAGAAGCTAAAGTTGCATCGTTACGATAAGGCACAACGTAAGAATTGCCTTCTTCAGGATGAACGATTTGGTAGTACTGAGGTAGGTTAAAGTTAATCAACTTAGACGACATCTTCGACTCATCTTTTACCGATGTGTAGAAAGAATTCACGCTCGCGATCATCTCATCTTTTTCACCGCTGTACTGGTGGTAGACCTCAACTTGGTTCGACTCGTCCAATACATAAATATTGAAGCCTTTGTCGGTATCTTCGAAAAAGAACTGAATCAAGCCCTCACTCGCAAAACCATCCACCACTTCTGGTAGCTGATACTCTTGCTCTTTATCGAGCATCAGTAAAGGTGAGCCTTTGAGCTTATTGGTTGAGATGCTACGGTAGAAATCGACCGAGTTTTCCAACATCTGTACCGACACACCACGACGTTCGAAGAACAGACCAAACATCTTATTAGCTAAACGAATAGCCTTAAAGCGGCGGCGCTTCTCGGGTTCAATCGGTTTCAATCGTAAATCGATACACTCAGCAAGCAGTTGATACACCATGTTACGCATCACACCACGCAGGTTTTTGCTGTAACAGAACACATCAACCGATTCTGGCGGTAAAGCATCTTGGTGCATTTTGCCAAGTACCGTCTTCAGCGCATCCAGCATTGCCGTATCACCTTGGAAATGCAGCGTACGTACTTCATGCCAAGAGTTACGATAAACTAAGTCGACACTGCCGACTAAGCTCTTACCTTCCTCACCAAAGCTGAAGATATCGGCGTTCTTAAGATCAACCTTCAACGCACGACCACTTAATTCAGAAGTTGGGTCACTTTCAAAGTTGATGAACATCGCCAGTTGGCTTATTTCACACGGGCTCGCCAGTGCTTGCATACTTGGGCGACGCTTACGCAAAGAAAACGTATTACGCAGGTCGCTCACCATTTGATAGAACTTATCGATATCGATGTGAGCGTCACGTACCACAGAGTGCAAACGTGTCGACTCGGTAATCAAGCCATTAAAAAACGACCATGCTACCAACTTACTCAAGTACTCATGGTGCTCTAGAGAAGGCTGACCAAGAATGCGGTGTGCAACCAGTGGCTGCTTATATAAGTACCAACCTGCTTTATTCGACTGACCCTGACGAACTTCGATGAAGCTCAAGTCGGGTTCATGCAGATCCGGAGAGATTTGTGGGTTCAGCAGTGTCACTTTACCTGGCAATACCTCAAACGCAGCGTAAAGCTTACGTGCCAAGATGCTGATATCTTGTGGACTGATTGCCGAAGTGATGTCGTTACGACGCGCAAATTGAATCAGATTACGATAGCTCAGCATCAAGGCATCAAGCAGTGCATGGTGCACCACTTTAACCTGCTCAACCTTCCAGTTACGGCGGTTATCGAGCTCAGCAATGGTTTCATGTCCCCAATTCCAAGATTTAGTCATCTCGGTTAAGGCTTCACGACGCCACGCAACGGAGCCAATGCCCGCATCTCGTGACAACTTCTCGTGGGTCTTAAGATAAAAACAGCGCCTTACCAAGTCCAATCGAGTGTGGTCGTTAATGCGTTCTAGATAGCGCGTTACCTTTTCAAGCATCAGATAGTAGCTATCCATGCCATACAGATCCGGTTCATCCGCGAAGAAGCGACGCTTGGTATCAATACTCAGCAGTTGGGTGTTTGGGTATTCCCATGAATAGGCTTCTAACAGGATCGCCTTCAAAACCGATTTATACGGTGAGTCGATACTCTTATAGAGCTGCCACAGGTTTGAACCAAAGTACTCTTCAGCGGGAATGCGATTCAGCTTGCCGAAATCGATCCACTGCGAGCAATCAAGATAGCCATCCTGACACAAACCTTGAACATACTCGTCGTAACACTCTTCCATTTCTGGCGGAATGATTTGCCATAACAAACGCTGACCAGCCAAACGAACCGCAGAGCGATAAAACTCATCAAGCAATAATAAGTGCTGTGAAGAACCACAGTTATCGCCGGTCATCTCTTCTGAATGGTTCGAACGGAAACGCTCTTCATCCATCAAGAAGAAGTTCGCTTCTACTCCCAAGGTTTCAGCCCAATCGGTAATCAAGAGACACTTGTTGGTTAGGCTATCGCGAGAGGCGCCATCCATATCCGGGGAAACACACACCCAGATATCAAGATCACTTGAAGTGCTTTGACCAATAGAAGAAGTACTACCCATGGTGTACAAGCCAAGGATTGCTGGTTCATCCGTCTCGGTGAGTTTGCCACCCAGCGTTAATTCGGTATCAGAGACAAATTGCTTTTGGAATTCATTAAGCGTGAAGCTACGAATTCCAAAAGGAACTTGTTGGTCATAATAACCAGGCATCATCGGGTGATTGAAGTGAAGCAGTGCGGGAATAAGGTTGAATACTCGCTGGCCTTGCACATTCATCAACGCCAACGCACGATCAATGCGCTGCTGATTTAGATTGTCTAATCGTTGAATCAAAGTTTGAGTGTAAGCCTGCAAGGTAAGTCCTTGGTTTGAGGTTAAGTGCAGTTCTGTTTAGTTACTGAACGAAAGGAGCAACAAAACGTGATCAATTTAACACTTTTACCCTTAATGGTAAAGCAAAGGAACCCGTCATACTGGTCAATTCCTTGATGACAGAAAGTTAAACTCACGGCGCCGTAGTGTCCTCTTTATTGACTATTTCTAATAATAGCCCATGTTTCAAATGAGATACTAATCACACTATTTTGGTGAACTCATGAAAATCTCTCAGCTATCAAAGTATGGAATGATCAAACAGTAAGAATTCTCGCCTCATAATGGTAGGATTAGGCTATTACAGAACCTATATCGGAAACACCATGACAAATTCAGCACCAATCCGTATCGCGACCAGAAAAAGCCCTCTTGCCCTTTGGCAGGCATACTTTGTAAGGGATGCACTGCAAGCTGCTCACCCTGGTTTAGAGGTTGAGTTGGTAACTATGGTGACCAAAGGTGACATCATCCTAGACACTCCGCTTGCTAAAGTGGGTGGTAAAGGACTGTTCGTTAAAGAACTTGAAGTAGCCATGCTAGAAGGTCGTGCTGACCTAGCGGTTCACTCAATGAAAGATGTACCTGTCGACTTCCCTGAAGGTCTAGGTCTGGTAACAATTTGTGAGCGCGAAGATCCGCGTGACGCTTTCGTATCAAACACTTACAACAACATCGACGAACTCCCACAAGGTGCTGTCGTGGGTACGTGCAGTCTGCGTCGCCAATGCCAACTGTTAGAATACCGCCCAGATCTGATCATCAAAGAGCTGCGCGGCAACGTTGGTACTCGTCTAGGTAAACTCGATGATGGTCAATACGATGCGATCGTACTGGCTGCTGCAGGTCTTAAACGTCTAGAGCTAGAAGAGCGTATTCGTAGCTTCATCGAACCAGAGCAGTCTCTCCCTGCTGTTGGCCAAGGCGCTGTTGGTATTGAGTGTCGCCTTGATGACGAGCGTCTGATTAAACTCCTTGAACCACTGAATCATAAAGACACGGCTGATCGTGTACTGTGCGAACGTGCAATGAACCTTACCCTAGAAGGTGGCTGTCAGGTTCCTATCGGCAGCTACTCATTATTAGATGGCGAAAACATCTGGCTACGTGCATTAGTTGGTGAACCGGACGGTTCTAAGATGGTTCGTGGTGAGATCTCTGGCCCTCGCAAAGATGCAGAAGCACTTGGCGTGACTCTGGCAAATCAATTGCTGGATGATGGCGCGAGAGAAATCTTAACCAAGCTCTACGTTGACCAAGAATAATCATGACAGTGTTGGTGACTCGTCCCGGTTCAGAGGGACAATCGCTTTGCCAACAACTAGCGGATGAAGGGGTTCAAGCAATCCATCATCCGCTGATTCGTATCGTGGATAATCCCAACTCTGCGGATTTAAGCACCCAGCTTAATAACAGCGATATCATTATTGCAGTCAGTCACCACGCCGTGGCGGCTGCCCAAAGCATCCTTTCAAAAACCTCATCCATTTGGCCTACTTCGCCGCTTTATCTTGGCGTTGGTCAAAAAACTGCGCACGTTTTAAGCAAAGTCTGTAAACAAAAAGTAAACTATCCTCAAGTTAGTGATAGTGAACATCTTCTTAAACTTACTGAACTTAATGGCGTAGAAAATAAGTCCATTTTGATACTACGTGGCAATGGTGGGCGTGAGCTCATTAGGGATTCTCTACTCAATCGAGGTGCACAAGTCTCTTATTGTGAGACCTACCGTAGAGAATATATTCCTATTAGCGACCACAATACCTATCAAACATGGATAAACAAAAAAACGTCCAAAGTTGTCATCACTAGTCAGGAACAATTGGAGTATCTCTGCTCAATTACCCCTGATGAGTATTTGGCTTGGCTTTCAACAAGACATCTATTTGTCCCAAGCCAGCGCATTGTAGAACGAGCACAACAACTCGGCTTCTCGAATGTGACCAATACTCACAGTGCTACGAACCAAATATTACTGGCTGCTCTCCGGCCCTAGCTAGAAACAGGAAATAAGCATGACAAGCAAAAAAAATAATGAGCATATTGAACCTGAAAAGAAACAAGATACTCAGCCAGTAGTTGTTGAAAACGAAAAAGCTGACTCTACAGAGACAAAACAACCTGAACAGAAGCTTGATGCCTCTGCTTCAAATACCGCTAAAAATGAGCAGCCTCAAGCTGAGCATAAAGAGCAAATAGAGAAAGCAGAAAAGCAAGGTAAGCGCGGTGTCAAACTAGGCGCTATTGCGATCGCTATTTCAATTATCTTCAGTGGCGGTATCGCATTTCAAATGCAGCAAAAGAGCGCTGAATACTCGGCTCAAATAGCCGCTCTTCAAGCACAACTTCAAAATACCCAATCTGCGGTAAATAAAGACCTACAAACCATCAAGCAAGAGACTATCCAAGAAGCCTCACACGCGGTGGAGAAAACTCAGGTCGTGCAATCTCAACAGCAGAAGAGCATTCAAAGCCTGCAGTTAGCAGTGGCTGACGTGAAAGGTCGCCGCCCGAATGACTGGTTACTTGCCGAAGCCGATTACCTTGTGAAACTAGCAGGACGTAAACTGTTCCTCGAGCATGATGCCGTTAGCGCAACCAAGTTAATGGAAAGCGCCGATCAACGTATCGCAGCACTGAATGACCCGAGCTTAGTGTCACTGCGTCAATCAATGACCAATGACATTACCAAGCTTCGCACTATTCCTCTGATCGACCGTGACGGTTTAGTTCTCCGCATCACAAGTCTGCAACAGCAAGTCGATACGCTTCCGCTTGCCAATGCGATTCTTCCTGAAGCCGCAGTTGTTGAGAAAAAAGCTGTATCGCAAGATATTAATGATTGGCAGAACAACCTGATGACTTCGATGAAAGACTTCTCAGAAAACTTCATCACATTCCGCAGTCGTGATGGCGAAGTTATCCCTCTACTATCACCAGAACAGCACTTCTACCTGCGTGAAAACATCAAAGGTAAATTAGAAACCGCGATTCGCGCCGTCTACAAAGAACAAGGTGAACTCTATAGCGCAGCTCTTAATACCGCTAGCGAATGGTCTAAAGCGTATCTAAACCAAGATAACAACTCAGTGATTGAATTTGAGAAAGCGATTAAACAGTTAAGTGAACAGAACATCTCTGTGAAATACCCTGTAAAGCTTGAATCTCAAAATGAGTTGTCAGATGTCATTCGTGAACGTCTACGCCGTGAGGTAACGGTAATGACCTCGGAGGAGAAATAATGATTCGTTTGATTTTTCTTTTCCTTGTACTCGGTGCGGGTCTGTTTGTCGGTACTCAGTTCTCGGGTCAACAAGGTTATGTGCTGATCTCAATTGCCAATAAGACGATTGAGATGAGTGTGACAACAATGGCTATCTTTGTGATTGCCCTTTTGGCCGCACTGTTTGGCTTAGAGTACCTATTTAAGAAGCTTATGTACGCGAGCTCAACAACTTGGAACTGGTTCAGCGTTCGTAAACTAAAACGCTCGCGTCGTTATACCAATGAAGGCATCATCAAGCTTCTTGAGGGTGATTGGAAAGGCGCAGAGAAAAAGGTAACTCGCTGGGCGAATCACCACGACATGCCTCTACTTTGTTATTTAGTCGCTTCTCAAGCGGCTCACGAACAGGGTAATACGAAAGAGCGTGATAAGTACATCGAGCTTGCTAGCCAGCAGGACGACTCTCTACTGGCTGTTGAGCTAACTAAAGCAAAACAACAGATCAGTGAGTCGAACTACGAAGCCGCATTCGATACACTTTCGACCTTAAAAGGTACACACCCTAATAACACCGCTGTACTTGGCCTATTAAAAGCCACCTACATGCAGCTTAAACTCTGGCAGCCATTACTAGAGTTAACGCCTAAGCTAGCTAAAAACAAGCTTCTTACGACTGATGAGCAAGTTGAGTTAGAACAAAAAGCACAATGTGGTTTACTTCATGATGTCGCACAACAGCAAGGTAGCGAAGGTTTAATCAGCCATTGGAACAAGCTTTCAAGAAAACAGAAACAAAGTTCGCACCTTGTATCCTGCTTTGTGAAGCAACTTATCGCTCGCAAAGCTGACTCAGAAGCCTTCACTGTGATCAAAGAGAACATTGCAAAGAGTGGGTCAAATGAACTCTACATGTTGCTTCCAGAGCTGAACTTATCCGATCACCACCCAGTAGTGGTCATGCTAGAACGTGCAATTAGTAAAGACAGTGGTAATGCCGAAGCACACAGCGCGCTGGCTCAGTTCTACTTAAGAGAGCAGAAGTGGGCGGAAGCACAAAGCCACTTCGAAAAAGCCCTAGCACTTCGCTCAAATGTTTCAGATTACGGATACCTATCTGACGCACTAGAGAAGCAAAACTTAACGAAAGCAGCTCACGAGGTTTCTCGTAAAGCGCTCGCTCTAGTTCAACCCGCTTAACTCTAAGCGACTCAAACTAAGCCGATGTCTAGCATCGGCTTTTTTGTATCTGCTATTTAACCCTAGATAACTTCTACAATAGCTATAAACCAAGCTCATCAAACACTTACCTGCCCAATACCAACTAACCATGAAATTGCTCAACTGGGCTTCTCAAACACACGGAGAACGACTTTAGTTGTGTCTGTACGTAGTTTTACCATTCTTATAAACAAGTCCTTATAAGAGGTTCGAGAGGAGTCATAGAGAAAAGTGATACCTTGAAGTTCAAGAACAAATGGAGATCAGCTTGAGAGAAGGCGCTTAAAGATATTTACCCGCAGACAGATGCCCACTTAAAGTCACGTTGAATTAACAATTAAATAGCCATCAACGTTCCAACTATAAACCGTTATAACCGGGGAGTTCACGTAACTGCCTGTAGATTAATCTATTAAGTAGAGGGAGATAGCAAGAGTTACCGACCAACAAAACCTTGTTATTAGAAACGAGGCATCTTTATCAGCCAGTTCAAATTAGTAGGAGATAGAGCTCTCAAGACGCTCAGGAAAAGTTAATCAACGAACCAATAGCCACAAGTATAAACTTACGTAATCAAGCGCTGCTAGAGAGAGCAGAGCTTAATAATAAGTGTCGGAATATCAGAGCTCGTGATCAACGTAAAGCGCCTCTACAAACTCTGAGACGAATAATAAGACTCATACCAATCCGGAAAATTA
>NZ_JBFRTR010000059.1:0-75930 GCF_041474215.1 Vibrio sp. 10N.222.52.C12 | reverse complement strand
GGTCTGCAATATCGTTGATTACTTTTAGAATCGTTTCGATGTTGGCTGTTGCTGATTCAAGTACTTGTACTTCGGCAACCGCTTGGTCGATACGAGCTGAAAGGTTATCAATCGCTTGAGTGGTGTCACTTACGACAGATGTGCCGTCTAGCGTTGCTTCATCAGCTTCACGAGCCGCCGCAGCCGCGCCTTGAGCGTTGTTCGCCACTTCAGTTGCAGTCACCGCCATCTCGTTCATTGCAGTCGCTAACTGTTCAAGCTCTTGAAGTTGCGTATTCATTGCGTTTGCTGATTCGCCTGCACCTTTAACCGTGATTTCAGTACCGCGTTTAATCTCAACACCAATCGCTTTCGATTGAATAATTTGATTTTGCAGGTTTTCGGTAAAGGTGTTGAAGCCTTTCGCTAGGTCAGAGAACTCTTTGTCTGTGTTGGTATCTAGGCGCTTAGTTAAGTCACCTTGTCCACTTGCTACATCTTGAATCGCTTGGTTAAGTGCATCCAGTGGACGCATTAACACGCGAATTAGAACTGTTAGAGCAATGATGCTGAGAATTACCGCAATCAAAGAGTAGATCATTGAGCTGTTCTTCAACTCTTCAACGGTTTGGAAAGCGATCTCTTCATCCAGGATGGCACCGATGTACCAATCTTCACTAGGGATGTGGGTGAAATTAACTAGGAACATTTTGCCGTCGACTTCAATTTCTTGAGAGCCTTCACGAATAGTCGCTTGTGGCATGTAGCTTGATAGCGTTTCACCGTTGTTTTTCGCATTTGGGTGAGCAATCGTGGTGCCGTCGGCTGTTACTAGGAACAGATAACCCGCATCAAACAAGTTCACTTGGTTGACCAAGGTAGCAAGGTTCGTCAATTCTAGGTCGTAGAACATACCCGCAGTAAAGCGGCCGTTGTCTTTAACTGGAGTACCTACTGATATGATGACTTTCTTACTTGATGCATCCACATAAGGAGCGGTAACAACTAAACTGTTTTTGGATTTAGCATCAATGTACCAAGGACGAATTCGTGGGTCGTAGTCTGGACCGGCATCCCAACCATCATCATTTTCAATAACGAAACCGTTTGCTTCATAACCAAAACCAACCGCTAGGAAGCTGTTTTTAAGCTTTGGCTTTTCTAAGATTTCTTTAACGTAAGCGCGATCTTCAGGGTTGATCTCGATGACTTCAGTCGTCGATTGAGCCAACGCTTTCTTGGCGTTCATCTCCGATACGACGGTATTTTTCACGCCCGAGACCATCTCTTTCAGGCTCGCATTGACGTGGTTTTCTACTGCACTTCTTACAGTGTAAAGTTGTTGTATTGAAAGCAATGATACTGTCACTAGCAGCAAGGCTGATGATGCAGCAACCACCTTATGGCTAAATTTCATTGAGTTTTCCCCTTCTCACAGGCTTTGCGAAGACTAAAGTTAATCGTGTTTTTGTAATTATATATATCGACTAGATTGGATTTTACTTGAATGTAATTTCACAAAATAGACTACAAAAATACAACAACCTAAACAATGCAAAATTCACTAAAGCGCATATTTGTTGCTTTTAGTATTTGGTTCAATGAGTTGGGGAATGGGGCTAGACGGAGTTTAAGGAGGAATTAAGAATGTATTAATTTGATAGTTATGCGTTCAGTTTTCTATTAAAAAGAGGCGGGGTGAACAAACGATATGAAATCAAATGACATGCAGAGCTTATAAATTAATTGAACTCCAAATAATACTGTGTATATATTTTCGCAAATAAAAAGCCCCACAAAAGTGAGGCTTTATAAACTGAATCTTTATTGAGTTACATAAGTAGTATCTAATTTAGAATATTAGATGCGCTACACCAGCGATAACTGGAAGCGTAATTAACGTACGTAGAATAAAGATAATAAACAGTTCTAAGATGTTCACTGGAATCTTACTGCCTAGAAGTAGAGCGCCCACCTCAGACATGTAGATCAGCTGAGTTACCGACATTGCTGCAATAACAAAGCGAGTCATCTCGTTGTCGATAGAAGCCGCAAGGATTGCTGGGATAAACATGTCCGCAAAACCAACAACAATCGTTTCAGATGCTGCAACCGCTTCAGGAACACCAAGTAGCTCTAGGAATGGAATGAAAGGCTGACCTAGGATTGAGAACACAGACGTGTATTCCGCAATAACCAGTGCCATTGTACCTAAACCCATAACAACAGGCAGTACGCCAAATACCATATCTACGGCGTTACGAACGCCTTCGCCAAATACAGATTTAGCCGACTTTACTTGAGATGCTTTATTTACCGCTAGCTCAAGACCCCAAGAGAACGTTGAGTGACCTGCTGGGATCGCGTCAGCGTCTTTGTGCGGCTTGCTGCCATCAATGAAAGTATCTTTCTTCATGCTTAGTGGTGGAAGGCGAGGGATGATCACCGCTGCCACAATACCCGCTAAACAGATTGCTGCGTAGAAAGGCAGGAATAGGTGCTCTAGCTCTACTTGAGCAATAACCACAAGACTGAACGTGATAGAGACTGCAGAGAAAGTCGTACCAACTACAGCGGCTTCACGCTGCGTGTAGAATTTCTTCTCGTATTGTTTGCTTGTAAGCAGGATACCGACACTGCCGTCACCTAACCAAGAAGCCATACAATCGATAGCACTACGACCTGGCAGGTTGAAGATTGGGCGCATCACTTTACTTAGTAAGGTGCCAAACAATTCTAGCAAACCAAAGTTAAGTAGTAGTGGCAGTAGTAAACCTGCAAAGATAAATACTGAGAACAGTGTTGGAAGTAGGCCTTCTAGTACGAGACCACCAGTGTTTTCTTCCCAGATAAACTCAGGGCCTACTTGGAAGAAAGCCATGAATGCAGCAGCACCACCGATAAGACGAACCAACAACCACAGTGGAGATGGGTTGAAAAGACCGTTTAAGAAAGAGCTTGATGTAATGAATGTAGGTTTGAAAATGGTGCTTAAAACGGAAGCTACAGACATGAAAGCAACGATTGCAGTGATAATAGCAACTAGAGACTCACCGAAAACCGCTTGAATTGATTTAGCTAGAATAGCGACAGGGATCGTTAGATCACCTTGATAGCTGATTGGCGCCATGAAAAGGAATAAACCAATCAATGATGGGATTAAGAAAACCCAGAAACTGCCTTTAGATTTCTCTGTTTGAGCAGTATTCTTGTTGTTAGACATGTTATTGTTCTCGAATTTCTACACGTAAAAAAGCCACATCCTTGGCATTTTTATTCACTAAACGTCCGTATTTTCTCATTGGGTGCAAGATTACCCAGTATTAATATCGCTTGCAATACTATTCATCAAATATCGCTAAATATTCATACTGGTTATTCTGCAACGTATTAAGAGTTTAGAATAAAGTGTTGCGGATGTTACGTAGTTTGAGGTTATATTGCCAGATATTTATAAATTGACTGGGGTTTCAGTTCGATAGGTCAAGTATAACCAGTAGCTAAACGCAATAATGAAAGCAAAAGAGGCAGGGAAAGCCAATGCCAAGATTTCGAAGCGTTGGAACAGACAAGCGCCAATTAAGCCGCCAAACAGGAAGCCAACCACAATGAAAATTAGCAGTTTGGCTTTACGGCGGTCAAAAGGCATCCCCTTTAAGCGAGCGCCAATCATGATCCCAAGATCGGTAATGATCCCGCTCATGTGTGTTGTTCGAATGATTGCCCCGCTGTAAGTGGTGATCATCGCGTTCTGCAAACCACACGCGGCTGAAGCGAAATACTGACCTGAAGTATAGCCTTGCAACAGTGTCCACAGCGCCAAAAACAGCAATCCACCCTCAATACATAGTGCAACACCGTAACGGCGTCCTAACTTCAATGCTTGGTTTTCAATAAAGAACCCGCTGAACGCCGCACCTAACATGAAGCTCATGATCACCAATAGGAGGTGAACAGAAGCCGAGGTCGGTGTAAGCAGGCTACTGCCTAGCAAAGACATGGTGCCGGAGATATGGGAGATAGCTTGATGTTGGAAGCCAAGTAAGCCGATAGCATTAACACTGCCAGCAAGACCAGCTAACAAAAGGGCGCCGTATTCAACCCAGCGAGGTAACTTAGAAATCATGTGGTTCACCCTGGGTTAAATAGAGGAGCAAGATTATAACGCTAGACAAAAGATACGCTAGCGCTGTGAAGCGGTGATATTTGATCTTAGGCAACAGTATTGCAGTTTGTTTTAATACTGTTGCTATATAAAGATAACGGTCAATAACGAGATAAAGATAACGCTCAATGACGAACTAGTTGTAATGGCTCATTTGGTGGTCGAACTTAACCCAACCGTGTTTGCGTTCTTCATAAACCGAAAAGCTCGGCAGTGGGAAGTCTTGCTCTTTAAATAATCCGAGCGGGACGATATAAAAATCAGCGGCGGCAACCGACTGCAAAAGCATGGTGGTGCCACACTTGGGACAAAACTGATAGGTGACTTCATTACCCGTATCGCTGATGCGTGAAAAAGAGGTCACTTCACCGCTGAGTGTAACTTGTTCTATTGGGAACCGAGCCTGAATGCCGAACACACTTCCGGTGCGTTTCTGACACTCATAGCAATGGCAGACAGATGTACGTTGAGGTTCACCTCGGCATACTAGGTTGACTGCTCCACAGCGGCATTCGCAACTTCTGATATTTCTATCTTTAATATGATTGATATCCATCCATGCTCCACTTCTGGTTAACCCTGTATTGATAATTATACTAAAGCCCTTTATGGTCTGCACAACTGGATGAAAACAAAAGAATATAATTGCCCATGAAAAAGAAAATCTTACCTATCCCTCTGATTCTACTGATTCCAATTGTCATGCTGGTTGTGGTGATAGTAGCGGGTATTTATCGCTTTAGCTTAAGTGATGAAGAGATCTTGGCGAAGTTTCCTTCTTCTCAAGTGAGTTATGACCCAGTCGTAGAAACCGTTTTTGATTTGAAGACGACCAATCCATGGACAATTAAAGTTCCTGAGACTAACGCCTACGCTTTTATCAATGAAGTTGATGAGCCTAGAGCCATCGCGTTTGGACGCTATGACTCAGGTGTTGAGCGCGGTGTGGTAACGGTAGACACCAATAATCTTTCAGCCGCCACGTTGGGCAAGGCGAGTTTCTTTGTCGCGCCGATGTGGATATCTAACCAAGGCAGCGGTGTTTTCTATTATCTAGGCCTGTTTAAGCATGACCAGCAACGAAGCCGTGTGGTGTTAGTCGACCAACTTTTACTGGGTGATCGTATACAAATTCAGACATTGGAGGTAGCTCAGCAGCCAGGTTCGCAATCACAGAATAAACTTACTGGGGAAGGTTTTATCGGCTTTACTCAGCATTCTGCGGAACAATCATTTGCAGAACCCCCTTCTGAAAAGGTGTTAATGAGTTTTTCTTTTGATACGCAATCAATTGGTAAGCAATAACGTTTTCGTGAATGTAAGGATCTGTTGTTTATGTGAGCCAAATTACATATTATCTTAGTTAGATGAATGAAATTTAGACACAGTTAGCTTTGTGTCCGCTTACTTATTACAAATGGAGCTTGCGAATGATTAATAAACGTTTTTTTAAGACGAAAGATGAAGTTGAAGTGACCTTCGAGCTAGAAGCTCAGGAAGCGAACTCTGTATCCATCGTTGCTGACTTTCTTGATTGGAAAGCCACCCCAATGAAAAAACTGGCCAAAGGGAAGGTTTACAAGTTTAAAACTCGTCTACCTAAAGATGGCGAGTTTCAATTCCGCTACCTAGTTGATGACCAACAATGGGTGAACGATGCGAATGCTGACCGTTACATCCCAAATGAGTTTGGTGAAGACAACTGCTTAGTGTCGACGGTAAACGCATAATCTTTTCTTAAAACCAGCGACTAATTCGCTTCGTTTATTAATTATTCGAAACGGAATAACGTAAACCAATAGAAAGCAGAAACTAGCCGTTTCTGCTTTTTTATTTTTAAATTTAGCGGTTAATTTTATTTCTTATCTAGTGGCTCTTCATCTACGGCAACTCAATGACTTAGGCTAAGTTGGGAAGATTCACGTCATATTATGACAATGCATTGATGATTTATGCGTTTGAAAAGCATATCCTATGCCTTTATATCGTAGAAAGACCTGTTTACCGTGTATTCAAAAATATTCCCCTCTCCGTTTGCTGAGCTTTCACCTGTAAAAAAAGTAGCTATTTTGGGACTGCCACTTATTGCTGCGATTGGTGTTGCTTTGCAATCGTCACAATCGGATCTGACGAAAACGATCGATCTTGATTTGCCCGACTCAACCGTGATTGAGTCAATTCTGTCACCTTCTTCTGTTACTGTTATCGAACCGCCAACGTTTGAGTACCAAATTCAATCTGGCGATAACTTGAGTAGCATCTTCACTCAGCTTGGATTTTCTTACAAATCGATGATGAGCGTGATGGAAACTGATTTGAACTTCCTTGCTTTAGATACGCTTCGTCCGGGTAATACATTACGCTTTTGGCGTGATGAAGCGACCGGCGACCTTTCTAAAATGGAACTTCAATTTAGCGTCGCGGACAAAGTGGTTTACCGATTACTTGATGACGGCAGCTACGAATTCGAAGACATCTCTATTCCTGGTGAATGGAAGCAAAAACCTCTCGTGGGTGATATTCATGGCAGCTTCTCAATGTCGGCGAATAAAGCTGGCCTGAACAGCCTTGAGATTGACCATATTGTGACTCTTCTTAAAGACAAGCTGAACTTCAGCCGCGACCTACGTGCTGGCGATCAGTTTGAAGTGCTTCAAAAAGCGCAATATGTTGATGGTGTTGCAACCGGAAAACGTGAAATTGAAGCAATTAAGATCATGAATCGTAACCGCGTTGTGTCAGCATACTTACACACCGACGGACAATATTACGATGCTAATGGCGATAGCCTTCAACGTGCTTTCCAACGTTACCCAGTGAGCAGTAGCTGGCGCCAAAGTTCTCAGTTTAACCCTAAGCGCTTACACCCTGTGACTGGCCGCATTTCACCGCACAACGGTACGGATTTCGCGACACCAATTGGCACACCTGTTCAAGCAACGGGTGATGGCAAAGTGATCATGACGCGTAAACACCCTTATGCGGGTAACTATGTGGTGATTCAACACGGTAGCACTTATAAAACGCGCTACTTGCACTTAAGCAAGATCCTTGTTCGTAAAGGACAAACGGTATCTCGTGGTCAACGTATTGGCCTATCGGGTAAAACGGGTCGAGTGACAGGTGCTCACTTGCACTATGAACTGATCGAACGTGGTCGCCCTGTTGATGCGATGAAAGCGAATATCCCAATGGCCGATTCTGTGCCTAAAAAGGAAAAAGCGACATTCACAGCCGCGAGAGATGAAGCCGACAAGCTATTGAAGGCAGCGTTAGAAACGCGCAATCTAGCAATGGTTAATAATGCTAGTAAGTAGCTAGCCATTAAACTGTTTTAAAGCCGCAAGAGCATCACAAAGCACAGTCAGTGTTAAGTGATGCTCTTGCGGCTTTTTAGTTCTCAATAGAAGGTTCGGTAAGGGTTTAAACTAAAGGCTCTGAGTGCGCGTCATAGCTAACGATAGCTTCAGGCCGCATTGGAGGTGAGTAGAGGTAACCTTGGATCTTGTCACATCCCATCGCGTGCAGCTTTTCTAATTGCTCACGCTTCTCAACACCTTCCGCAACCAAAGATACATCGAGTCTATGGGCCAGTTGAACAATCAGCCATACTACGCTCTCTGAGGTCGAACTAGTTAACAAGTCTCGAATAAAGGTCGCATCAATTTTAATGCAATCGATAGGGTAGCTGTGGATGTAGTTCAAACTGGAGTAGCCTGTACCAAAGTCGTCGAGTGCAATCGTGAAGCCTTGTCCTCTCAGAAAGTTAAGCGCGGATTTTGTCTCTTGTGTTGGCGATAACAGAACGGTTTCGGTTAACTCGATAACAAACTCATTCGCCTTAAAATGGTGCTGTTCAATGGTTCGAGTCAGGTAGGATATATAACGTTTCGAATCAGTAAGCTCGTGCGCAGAGCAGTTGATTCCAAGTTTAACCTTGTAGCCCAAGCCTTGCTCTAGTGTGGTTTTAGCGCGGCACACCAATTCAATAATGCGTTCACCTAATTCGACAATCAGCCCTGACTCTTCTGCCACTTGAATAAACTCTACGGGTGAGATGTCTCCATGTCTGGCGGTTTTCCAGCGAGTCAGTACCTCGAAATATTCCCATTGCGTTTCACCTTGACCCACAATCGGCTGTACCACTACGTACATTCCATTGCTGTCGGGGATATAGCTTTGTGAAATTGGGTTTTCCAGCTCACTTCGTAGCGCTGCGACTAGCTCGGTTTTTCTTTGGTAACGAACTCTTAAGTGAGTGTCATAACATTGAATATGAGTATCTTGGCTGTGTTTACACTCTTTAAGCGCCAAGCTGGTATTGAAGATGATTTGCTCAACGTCTTTGTTGTCTCCATCCGAACTGGCAATACCGATGCTGACGTCGAAATCTATCTTGATATCAACGCTACTGTAGCCCTGCTTAATTTTGGCCAGTATTTGTTCGCACACGGCTATCGGATCAGAATGGTAGGTGATGAAGGCGAACTCGTTGCCAGCAGTCCGGAAAGTCAGGTTGCTTTCGGGTAAGGTTCTCCGCAAGGTTTCTGCGACAAATTGAAGTACTTTATCGCCAATATAATTGCCGTGCATGTCATTAATGGCTTTGAAGCTATTGATATCGAGTAAAGCCAATGTAAACGGAGTGACGCTCTGTTGAGTAATCGACTCTAAGGTATCTGATAAACAGCTTCGGTTGAGTAACCCGGTTAGGCTGTCGTGTGACACCTCATAACTAAGCTGATTTACAAGTTGTTCGGAACGATCGTTAAACCACATTTCACGCAAGGTGTGGATGATGATGTCGGCGAACAATTGATGGTGCTTTACCACGTCTTGTTGCTGATCAGGGCTAAGAGGCGAGGTGAACGTTGAAAACAGCACGCCCATCACTTCGCCACTTTGAGTTCGAGTCGGGATCGCGATGGAGTTTTGTGAGGTGATTTCCTGCCTAAATGCCGATGTTGGCAATGACTGGACGATGTACTGAGCAAATGAGCAATCTGGGTGTCTTTGATTGACGGCTTGTTGGTATATGTGACCATGGCGTGCGTTTATTTTGTCATGCAGTACATGGTCAGAATGGGCAATTACCAAAGGAACCATTTGATCGGGGAAGTGCTTTTTCTCAATGATACTGGTGTATTGAGTACCGAAGGTTTGATGCAAAGTAAGCACGGCAGATTCTAAAAGGTCGATACCTTCCAATTTGAGTAAGCGGCCAATGCGCTCTGTGTCTATCATGCTATTGCGTGTATGTTGAGTCATAGTCACCATCCGTAGCCAACCAGAATCGTGTGTAAGCTGTATGTGTATGATCTTGTGTATACGATCTTGTAGCAGCGCTGTCTTAAGTATTAACAATGCAACTTGCATTAATAATCTTGATATGCGTCTAGTTTATTATTGGTCGTGTTGTGTGATTTTTCAAATTTAGTGCAATATATTTCACAAAATTTGACTATTTCTTTCTTTGTCTAGCCTATCTTTTAGGTGGTCTAAAAATAGCTTGGTTCGTGTATGTGAGTAGTCAAGCTTAGGGTAGTACGCGTAAACCATCACTTCGTCGGCGGTAATATTTGGCAATACTGGAACTAATGTCCCTTGCTTTAGATCCTCTTTGATCATCGCTTTGATGGTTAACAGTACGCCCATTCCTCGCTTCGCAGCATGAAACAAAGCCTCTGGATTGGTGGTCGCAAAGTTACCGTTTAACGTTATTCGCTGCCCTTTGGTGAGTGTGACTTCACGGGTCGGACGCTCTCCCCAAATTAACGAGTTGTGTTGTTCTAAGTCCTGCTCGTTGGCGGGGTAACCATGTTTAGCTAAATAGCTTGGCGCTGCATAGAAGCTGGCTTTGTGTTCAAACAGCGGTGTTTTCTTGAAGCTTAAGGAGTTGAGCTGTTCCAGTTCACGACTGATCACCAGATCTAAGCCCAGTTCAGGTAATTGGCCTGGCGTGGTCGTGATCAGCTGCACCTTAATGTCTGGGTATTTTTCTAAGAAGTCGTCCATGTATTGCACCAGAAACTTAGAGCCAACCGCAATCGTAGCGCCAATCTTTAATAGGCCTGCTGGGGTTTGGTTAACCGAGCGAGTCTCATCAATAATGGACTGCCAATTGTCGAGCTGATCCTTGGCTCGCAGGTAAAAGAGCGCACCTGCTTCGGTTTGGCTAATCGAGCGAGTCGTTCGCTTTAACAGTTGGGTGCCGATGCGCTCTTCTAACCAGTTCACTCTTTTACTGATCGCCGAGCTGGTGGTGTTCAGCTTTCGAGCAGCACCATTGAAGCTGCCTTCTTCGACTACTCTGACGTAGCTTTTTACGTTAAGAATCCAATCCATATTATTTCCTGTTGGGACTTAATAAAATTCCAATTTAGCTAATTATCAATTATTGGTTTTGAATGTAAACTCATCTGATGAACAAATAACAAACGAATAGGGAATTTTTTGAGCCAATCGACCTTTAAAAAAACACCGCTACTCTTAGCCATGATGATCATAGCTACAGGGCAGGTAGGGGTGAGTATCTATTTACCATCATTGCCGCTAATTGCTTCAGACTTAAGTGTGACTCAGGTAGATGTACAGCTGCTCGTTACGCTGTTTCTTGTGGGTTTTGGCTTGTCTCAGCTATTTTACGGACCGATGTCCGATGCGGTGGGAAGAAGACCTATCTTCTTGTTAGGTCAGGGTGTTTATTTGATTGGTACAGTCGTTTGTGTTGTGTTTTCTGACAATATGACGGCGCTAGAAGTTGGTCGCTTGCTGCAAGGTTTAGGGGCGGGTAGTGCCTCGGTTCTTGGGCGAAGTGTGCTTCGTGACAGCTATGATGGTTCACAGCTTACCAAAGCGTTGTCTTATATCTCTATCACCGCTTCGATCATGCCGATCATTGCGCCGGTATTCGGTGGTTGGATTTCATTTCACCTCGGTTGGCAGGCGGTGTTCCTGTTCGTTTTATTGTATCTACTAGCGATATTCACACTGGGTTACTTTGTTCTGCATGAAACTTTGCCATACGGAAAGAGCCGCTTTGATGCGTGCCAAGTGGTGAAGAACTACGGACGCTTGTTGACCAATCGCCAAGTGTTGACCAGTGCCAGTTACAACTGGATGAGCTACATGGCGAGTTTGGTATCTTTATCGCTGTTTCCATTCTTAATGCAAGAGCAATTGGGGCTGACCGCCGCTGAGTATGGTTCATTGATGATTGTCCCTTCGGCAGGCTTACTGATAGGTAGCGTCGCTTTAAACTTACTCAATCGTAGGTTTAGTACGCCCCAACTGATGAGCCTAGCTATTTTGATTATCTTGGCATCGGGAACTTGGCTTCTTACTCATGAGTTATCCATCTTTAACTTAGTTTGGGCGTTTACTTGGTTGGCGATAGCACAAGGCATCTCGTTCCCATTATCAATCAGCATGTTATTAGAACCTCATAAGAAACAAGCGGGAGCAGTGTCGGCATTGTCTGGTTCAATTCAGATGTGTTTAGCGGGTTTATTGGGTGGGTATCTTGTAGAGAGTTGGGTCACGACTCATCTTCAATTAGGCGTGTTCTACCTCATTATTGGTGCAGCCATGGGCGGAGTGCTTTGGTCTTCAACCAAAATGAACAAGAAAGGCGATACTGTTGAAGTGGAATATAGCTAAATGCCAAATTCACTATCGTTTAACGCACCATCGTTAATACGTTGTATTTGTGCTGATGGTTTTCTACAATGCTTCGGTCCATTGAATAGGTAAAAACAAAATGCAGCAAAATGAATTTGAAGTACTGGTAAAAGCTATCTGCGCACTAGATGGCCTGCCTCAAGCGCTTGAGCTATTGAAATCCAATGAGGATACAGAAGTCGCTGAGGCTGCTGCATCACTGACTGGTCAATTTGCACTTGCTGAAGTGGAAGGCGAAAAGCGTATTTACCACGTGACGCTTCAAGAAAATGAACAAGGCGAAGAGCAAGAGTACATCGAACATGTTATGAATGAAGGCGATGACTTAATCAAATTTGCAGCTTGGTTCTTTGAAACGATGTTTGAATTGAAGCAAAAAGACACATACCAAATTGCCGGTAAAACTTACAGACAGCCAAAGCGCAGCTAGGTTTCTCAGTAAAGCATTTTAGAAAGCAGCTCTATTGAGCTGCTTTTTTTATCAGTGTCTAAATCAATGTCTTGGGTTGTTATTAGGAATGGAGCATTAAGCTCAAACCAGAATTTAGGTTAACTCATTGATATAAAAAAACAATGCTGATTAGCACAGAGACAAAATTAGGCTAATTGCAAATGGATGCTTAATATTGCATTAAAGTGTGATTTAGATCTTGTTTTTGGGCGTTTTAAGTGTAAAATCCGCGCTAAAGAAAGTTGATTATGTGCGGAGATAAGCATGAATTACGAACTAGGCCACGCATACCTTGGTCAAATGGCAGCAAAAAACATGATGCACGAAGCATTGTACGGCACTTCAAAGCCAAAGAAACCATCGTTCTTTAAGCGAATGATGAAGAAAATGGCTAAATAAGCATTTTCAAAAACGGAATTTTAAAAGGCCTTAAACTCGATGAAGTTTAAGGCCTTTTTCGTTTTAGCGATTGGTGAAAGTTATCGCTTTGTTTTGTTGTGGATGGACACAAAAAACACTAATTAAGCTTCTGACTAATGGCTTTTAATGAACTCAGCCAGCAGATTGATTGGATAAGTCGACCACATTATTAGGGATGCTATCTAAGCCATTCTCTTTCATCCACGCTTCTAAGTTATCGGCACCACCGATGTACTTACCATCAAGCCAGATCTGCGGGACGGTGACCGGTGTTTTCTCACCAATGTGTGCTTTTACCTCTGGAATCATACGGTACAAAGCGGCGCTGTCTTTTACGACATCGTGGTATTGGTATTCAACACCCGCTTCATCCAGCATTTTCTTCGCTTTAACACAGAATGGGCAGGTCGCCTTACCATAAACGATGTTGCCTTTTAGGCTGTCTCGTTTGGTCCACTCTTTGATCACCGATTGGATTAACACACCGCGATTCAGCGCTTCACCTTGGCTGACCACTTTGCCTTCAACAACAAGGATTGGAGCATGCCAAGAGCCTAGTTTTAGCGGCTCCCACCAGTGAGACAACCAATCTTTCACTTCCAGTTCGACATCGACATCGGCCAACTCATTCTCAAAAGTATCCTTCAGAATGTCTTTGGTAAGGGTACATTCTCCACATGGGATGTTAACTTTAAATGGACCCCAGCTGCCTGCCCAACGGTATAGTGTAATCTTGACTGGTTTCTTCATGGTTACGGCCTCGTTTGAATTCTCTTATCCATATAGAACGGACTGTCGAACTATTTATTTCACCAACCTTAAACTTTCTTCACTTTTGAAGGTTTTTTAGTTTCCCAGTGCGTTATAAATGCAACTGACGCAATAATAATAGCAGCCCCTAGCCATAAACGACCCGGTGGAACCCAACTAAATACAATCCAACCTGCTAAAACATTTAGCGGTAATTTGGCGTGGTCAAAAGGTTGCACAAACGAAGCATCAGCGACCGAGTAGGCTTTTACTATCGCCCATTGAGCGAGTGCCGTCATAACACCGATAACAATCAAGATAGCCCAAATTGTACCGCCGCTTGGCGTCTGCCAATCTGGCGCGGCAAGCAGGATGTTAAATGGTGTGATTAATAGCAGCAGGTACACCACCATGGTTGAAGGGCTGTCTTGCGAAGAGAGCTTTTTCACCATCAGTGAGTAGCATGCCCAGAAGAATGCGGCACCGACTGGTAATAACGTTGCCCAGTTAAAGTCTTCAGCCCATGGCTCTAGAATCACCATCGCACCCACGAAACCTGCTAAGGTCGCGCCCCAGCGAGCAGCTCCAACTTTCTCTTTGAGGAAAAGCCCTGAACCTATGGTTGCAAACAGTGGCGACGTCATGAGAAGGGCAATGCCTTGCCAAATAGGAACTGGGTAAGCCAGCGCCCATATCCAAAGTTGAATACCAATCACTGATAAAAACACACGGAATACATGCAACTTGAGGTTGTCGGTTTTTAGCGCGCGGCGAATGCCCAATGTTTTTAGGTAAGGAAGGATGGCGAACAATGCGATTGAATACTGAATGACGGCAACGGTGGTAGAAGTCAGTCCGAAATGAATGCTAGCGATTTGAGTTAGGCTGTTGATCAAAGCAAAGGCTAAACCTGCGGTTAGCATCCAGCTAGCGCCTTGGATCGGATGGTGTTGTGACATGATGCTTCTAATTATTTGATGTGGTTCACCTATGATACGGATTTAACACCACTTAACCAGAAAAAGCATTGATGAAGTTAGTCAGAATATTTGAATATGAAAAAGGTTGAGCCATTGCCCAACCTTTTAGTCTGTATCTAATGCCGATTTAGATTAGAAGTCGTAGCGGATGCCCGCCTGTAGTTGGTCATCTTTATTGTCTAGCTGTTCAAACTTGTAACCAGCATATGTGCGAATATGGCCGTTAAACTTGTATACCGCTTCAATAGCAAAGTTATTTGTTTCTTCGTCAGCCGCTTTATCGAACTCGCCGTAGTTGTATACACCAATTAGTGATAGCTGCTTAGTTGCCTTGAAGATAGCTGAAAGCTCATAGCCTGTGTAGTCTTCATCTGCAACTGAAGCCATTGTGTATAGACCACCAACAGTAAGCGCATCCATAGAGAACTGAGCTACAAGGTTGATTTGGTCGTCATCGAAGTTACCATTTTTTTGAGAAACATAACCCGCACCAAGGTCAAAAGCACCTAGGTTGTACATAGCAGCGAGGCCAAAGCTATCGGCATCTTTTTCATTTGCGGCGATATAGTTCGCTTGCACTGTCAACGCGTCAAACTCACCAGAGTAAAGGAAGTTATTCTCACGTTTATCTTTGTTGCCATCAACGGCATCAGCAGCATCTGCACCAAATGTTGCCATTGTATCTGTAATGTCAGTCAGCATTACCTGTGAAGAATCTTGCTTACCGTATGAGAACTCACCGAATTTGGTTCCTAAACCTGCGTAGTAGTAGCGATTGGTAAGAGATTCATTTTCAATTTTTACAGTATTGCCACTTCCGTCTTCGAACTCTGTTGTTGATGCGCTAGTGAACTCTGCTTCATACTTACCGAATCCATATAAACCATCAGAAAGTTCAGATTTACCTGAAATATTCACACGAGCTCGTGACTTGTCTTTGAAAGAACTGTCAGATGCGCTTTCGTTGTTGTCAGATACGTTGAAACGAGCCTCCGCACGACCGCCAATTTTAAGTTCTGTACCATCAGAGCTGTAAACTGTTGCTGCTAGAGAAGAACCTGAAACTAGTGCTGCTACCACTGCAGAAGCTAGAACTGCCTTTTTCATAATCACTTACCTTGTATTTTAAAATCCGTGAGCAATGTGCTCTCCGTTTCGATATGAAGCTAATTTAGAGCAGCTAAATTAAGCTTTCATTTCTATAAAATTACATTTTCGTGAATAGGGAACTTTTTAAGTGTTGATTTTATTGCACTTTCATTTCAATAGACTGAGTGGTTTGTGAATGGTTATATAACTTATCGGTTCTTAAGTGCAGACTTTCACAAGCTTTTATTTAGGGGAAGTGATGATGATATGCGTGAGTATTATGGGAAAGTCAGAGCTTGTTCATCTTATTAACTGTTTGTACTGATTAAGATATCCTCTATGATGCAAAAACTTAGAAGAGAATAGATTTTGCTCAACAAGATGGAGACGTTGGATGAAAACAGAGTACTTAGGCGATGTTTTACAAGGTAGGCAGGTTATTGGCTCCTTGAATGTTGAAGACCTACCCGTTGGAGAGCACCAGTTTTGGTTTCAAGTAACCAGTGATGGGCTAGGGCAACCCAAGAACATGCCGGTTTCTGTTTTCAAAGGCAGTCAAGCAGGTCCTAAGTTGATGATCACCGCTGGTATTCACGGTGATGAGCTCAACGGTGTGTTGGCTGCTCAGCAAATTATCAGAGACTTAGTCGGTAAAACTCTCAAAGGCACGGTCACGATAGTGCCTACTGTGAACTTGTCGGGTTTGCTTAACCACAGCCGCGATTTTATCTCTTCGGATCCGGGCTCTTGCCCTGCCAACCTTAATCGACTCTTTCCGGGTGATGCGAATGGCTTAGCGGCAGAGCGCTTTGTTGCGTCTTTGTGGGATCGCTTACTCAAACACAATGCGACATTCGCCGTTGACCTACATACCCAAACTCGTGGCGCGGTCTACCCACTTTATGTTTTTGCTGACTACCGAATTGAACAATGCCTTGAAATGGCAAGGTTGATGACGCCAGATTGTGTTCTCAATGATCCGGGCGACCCAGGTATTCTCGAAACGGTTTGGAATCGAAGTGGAATTCCTAGCATTACGGTGGAAGTGGGGATGGGTAAGTTTACTCAGCCTGATATGATTCAACGAGCCGTGGACGGTGTTTTTAATATGCTGTCTTACTACGAGATGCTTGATGGTGAAGAACCGTTTGAGGCAAAGCAGCTGCCAAGTATGGACTGGATAGAAGGCAACAACGTCGTGTCTATCCGCGCCGATATCGGTGGCTTTGTGCTGCCTCAGATCGAGCTTTTGCAAAGTGTCGAACAAGATGATCTGCTCGCCATCCAATATGATGCGTTCGGTAATGAATGTCGTCGTTATCACGCACCATCTTCTGGTCGTGTACTCAGCTATAACGTGGATGCATTAAGGGAGCCGGGCGCGCTTGTTTGTCGCTTGCTGAGTTAAGCAAAAAAAGACCGAGCTAGGCTCGGTCAAAGGACAGTTGTCTAGAGTAAGCACGTCTTGGACTCATCGAGAGAACTGCTTTTAGAGTAGCGAGGCTAGATTAAGAATCCATTGCAAGATAGTGACACTTCGACTGCTTTTCTGTTTCAAAAATAATATTGAAAACATTACCTTAAGCTCATCAAAAGCCGACTGTGAGTTACGCAGGTCGGCTTTTTATTCACTTCTCTTTCGAATTTTTATCTCTATCTACAGTCGATTAAAAAGCGTCGTCCACGATCTCTTTTAATCGGTCATAAGGCACATATCCTGGTAAAACATTTCCGTTCATCATCATGGTTGGAGTGCCCGTTAAGCCGAGTGCACTGAACGTTTGATGGTTAGTGGTTAGAACCTGGTTTTGTTCTTGAGTTGTTTTTAGTTCCGCCTCTGTTCCCGTCTTCTTGGCAACGGCTTCTAGTGAGCTTTTCGAGTGAATACCGCTTTTCGCCATCAGCAATCTATCAACTTCAGGGAATGCTTCTGGGTTATCTTTCCATACTTTCATCGCGTATAGCGCCGCGTTGGTGTCTAGCCCCGAAACCTGTTGCTGCTTAAACGATAAGTACACGTTGATCACTTTAATGTCGCTGTTTTCAGAGGCTAATTGAACCAAGCCTTTTTCCAAGCGCTTACAGTAAGGGCAGTTATAGTCGGTAAAGTTAATGATGACCGATTTGCCATCCGGATTGCCCGTGATTGGGTGGGCGTCATTGTTGTATAACCAATCATGGCTTTCCGCTTGGGCTTTTTTCGTTTGCTCTTGACCTGCTACGTACTGCTCTAAACTGGTATGCAATCCAGAGATCGTCGATGGATTTTCCTTCAGGAATTGATTAATTTCTTCAAGTTGTTGAGTTTGTTCTTTGTTTAATTCTGCGAAGGCATTAGTACTCATTAATGAGCCTATAATCAGTGCGCTTATCAGATGCTTTTTCATATTGTCTTTTCTCAAATTCGTGATAATCGTGAGCGCTTATTAGGTTGCGCTCACATTAATATTGTTTGTTAAACTGGCTGAGTCGGTTTATTCACTTAGCTTTGCTCTGTTTTTCTTTGTGAGCGATTTAGGCAAAGTAGGTTCTTAACCACAGGCCGATAGGGGATGTAACGCCGGTTGCGATACTGCTAATCTTTCCATCTTTGATGATGACAATACTTGGCGTGACATTAACGCCCCAACTTCTGCTGATCGACCCAGAAAGATCATTGATAACAGGGAAGTCATACTCTTTTGCATCCAAGTAGCGCTGGACACGTTCGTCTGGACCAGACGATAGAGCGACCGAAACCACCTGATGGGAATCACTGAAGCTATTAACCGTCGGGCTTACAAATTTGCAGGCACCACACCAAGTCGCCCAAAAATAGACAATGACTGGCTTACCATTTTTGCTTAGCTCGATAACATCAATATCTTCGCCTTGGAGCGATTGACCCACAATTGGAATCGCATCGCCCTGAGGCATGCTTCTGCTGTGATAAAAGTCCATGGCAAATGAAAGCACGCCAACGATCAATATCATTGAAACCAGTTCCTTTCCCCACTTCTTAAGACGACTTGGCTTTTTGGCCTCACCCTTTACAGCGTCGTCTTCAATCGTGCTAGATTTATCTTCATTGTTGGGAGTCTTCATCAGTTATCTCGCAGCGTCGATGGCTTGAACGACAGTGTCACTGTTGAGAATGACAGGCAGTGGAATACCGCTTTTATAGCTCGGGCCGTAGACGATATTAAATGGCACACCAAATCGCCCATTACTTTGTAAGTATTGAGTGACACTTTCACTTGGTGTTGTCCAATCACCTTTCATCAAAACAATGTCTTCTTGCTGTAGGTGACTGTAGACAGGGTCTTGAAGGATGACGCCGATCTTGTTGGCTTTACAAGTGATACACCAATCAGCAGTCACATCAACAAACACCGTTTTGCCTTCATCAACGAGCTGAGGGATTTGCTTCGCATCCAGCTTTTGCCAAGCGAGATCGTCAACAATCGGAGTCGCCCAGTTATCAGCGGTGACACTACCGACGATCAATGCAGCACCAAACACCAAGGTTGTGGTTGCGACGATAGGAATAAGCACCTTGCGACCCAACTTACGGCCAATCCAAATCAATACTGAAATCACGATAAATAGCGACAGCAGGATAGTTGGGAATTTACCAATGAATGGGCTAAGGAGGCTTGTTAGCCATAGGCTGGTAATGAACATCATTAAGCCAAATACCAGCTTAACTTTGAACATCCACGCCCCAGGCTTTGGAAGCAATTTGGTTAGGCTTGGGAATAGCGCAAAGATCAACCAAGGCGCACTCATACCGATACCAAGCGTGATGAAGATAGCCCATAACTCTTGGTAGCTTGCTCCAAGTGCATACGCGACAGCGGTTCCTAAGAATGGCGCGCTACACGGCGTTGCTAACAGCGTTGCAAACATGCCTTGAACAAAGTGGCCTGAATGTGAGTCATCGCCTTTGGTTGCCATCCAGGTGTTTAAACCTGATGGTAGTCTGAATTCGAATAACCCAAGCAGGTTAATCGAAAACAGCAAAGTGATGATCAGCATGAACCCGATGAACCAAACATTTTGGAACTGGATTCCCCAGCCAATTGCATTACCACCCATTTTTAGAGCGGTCATACCTAGGGCTAACAGCGCAAATGATGTAATGACACCTGAAGCAGAAGCTAAGAATGAGAGTCGAATATGACGATTAGATGCACCTTGGTTTTGAATGATGCTGTTTAATTTCATTCCTAAGACTGGCAACACACATGGCATGATGTTGAGGATCAAACCACCAATTAAAGCGAAGCCTATCATCGCCAAAAAGCCGTTGTTGCTTGTTTGGTAAGCGATCGGTTCTGAGCCAACTTTGGCCGTCATCTCTTCGGCGAAATTAGTGTCTGAAACGGTGACACTCACGTTACGGTCCGTTAAGTCGACTTCACCTATCCAGTTGCTCACATCAAATACGGCCGTCATTGTATTGTCTGTGATGTGGACGCTTGGTTGAGAGAAGAAGTCATCAATCACTTCTTGCCCGTCAATCAACACCATCGGCTTATCCCAGCCATTTTTACTTGTCAGCTGAGTAACCAGTTGCTGCTTGCTCTTGTCCCAAAATAGACCATTGACTGAAGTGCGATTAGCTTCTCGTGGAGATTGGCTCATGCCTTGGTTGAACAAGAACATCGCTTCTTCATCGAGCGCTAAAGTTTGTGGGTCAATCGGCAGTTCGATATCGTAATCGGTTAACACACAGATATTGGTACACGACGGAAAGGTAAACGATGCCCTGAATATCGCAGGCTTCGTGTTGTCTTTCAGGGATAAAGTGACAGGAAAGCTGACATGTTTTTTGTAGCCTAACGTCATGACGTCAAGCTGCTCGTAGTATTTAGGTATCGGCCAGTGCCACTCTACTGACTCAATGTTTGTTGAACCAGACCAGTCCCAGCTTGGCGGAATGCCACCTTCGCCTGGGCTGCGCCAATAGGTTTTCCAGTCGCCGTCGAGCACGACATCGAGCACGGTTTGGATCTTAGAGCCGTCATCCGACTGTTCACCCGTCGACATCATTCGCATTTTAACTGGCGGATGCTCAGGCACGCTTATCCAGCCCGTGGTTTGAGCCAGGGCGGTAAATGACGTCATGACTAAGATTGCAGTGACGAAAGCTTTTGCGCATGTGCGCATGCAGAATGCCAACGAATCGACAAACTTAGTTAGTAGTGTGTTGTACACAAATGTATCTCCAAAAAATAAATAAAAGGGTGTAGTAGCCCGGTTATTTACTCTCTAAATATACAGTGCTTTAGATGCAATCGGTGTTTTGTCGGTCGAGTAGAGCGATGATTGTCTCCGGATAATCTCGAGATGTGCGGAGATAAGTTGAATGCAACAGCAATCATCAGAACGAAAGGGATCAGCCAGCCCGTTTTAGGTGCGGCAAAGGTCAGCATTTTCGAACTTAGGCTGCATGAATTTGAATTGGGGGACGTTAACATTTTTGAGGCTTCTAAGCCGAAAACGCTGGCGTATAGAGCAGCCATTTTTTCTGAAGAAGCGATGTTGGTTTGGGGATTACTGGTTTCTGTATGAGTTTGTGTGCCAACTAGGACTGATTGGCCATTAGCGGATGCAGATAACGATACTTTCTTGACGGCCAGAGTGCTCGCCAGACAAGTTACGATAACCAGTCCGGTAAGGAAGAGCGCCCAAAGCGAATGCTTTTGTCGGCGGTTCTGTGTGGATAAGAAAAGTAGCGATGTGTTCAGCAAATTAGTCAGTAATCAAATCTGTTAGTCGTTAAAGCAAGCTCATTGAATTGTGGTTAGCTTAGATAAGTTCTCTTCGTGCCACAAGTCATAAAATGGTTAAAGTGAAACTATGTATAAATGCGGGAAACGGCAGATACACGATAAAAGACGCATAAACACCAATTCACGCGAATACGACATTGAGCTGTAGCTAAAGTTCACAACAACTGAAAGTTATCGCTAATTATTCTGTATTGAGTGGTTTATTAACTATCAGGACGGGACAGGCGATACAAAAAAGCCCAACAGATCGTCAGTGAACGTGTTGGGCTTTAATCATTGGTGCTATTGGAAAGGCTTAGTGAGTGCGGCGAGGGCCGTTACGTACCAAGTCTTTACCGTTATCAAACACCTCTTTGGTGATCCAGCGAGCAAGCAGAACTTTATGGCTGCTATTGAATACAGCAACGAAGTGACGACCATCTGAATTATTGGTTGCCATGCCTACACCTTCAACGCCTTCAAGGCCTAAACCGCCAGCTTCCACTGAAATTAGGAATTGCTCTAGTTCTTCTAGAGACTCAATAATATCAAGTTCGTTGTTCATTTTTATGCTCTCTTGCTGTGAGCCAACATCGTATTTAGGGCGCTTTAGTGCTGTGCTCGAATGAAGATATTGGCTGTTGTTCTTTGTTGGATGCGTACTCTACAGGTCATAAGAGGGGATTGGAACTCTCAAATATTAGAAGCAGGCTGATAATTTGCGAATTTTTAACATAACATACGTTTAAATGCTTGTTATCCATATTCTTTTTACTACTATTTATAGGGTCAATTTAGACAGTGATAGGAATTAATATGATGAAGGTTTGGCGTTGTCTATTGTTAATGTTGGCGTTTGTCGCATTTGGAAGTTATGCGCAGAGCGTTGAGAAAATCGCAGAAGTACAAGATCAGTTAATGCTCGATCTAGCAACATTAGAAACGGCGCATGATGCTGAGAAGCCCTTTCTTGAAGATATCTTAAGGCGTAAGAATCAGGGCCTACGCGAAGAGATTTTTTCACAGCTATCGTCAGATAAAAAAGAGGGGCTGGATGTCACTCTTGCTCAGCAGGTCGAACTGCTACAAAAATTGCTGTCGTTGAATGAAACTAAAATCGTTTCAATGAGTAAAGAAAACCGTTCAGCTGAAGGTGACGCTAAAAAACGCCTTGAATTGCGTATTCAAAAACGAATCGGAATGATGGATGTCTATTATCAGCAGCTTGCTAAGACCTTAAATTGGTCGAAAGAGCGTGGTGTTGATGTTGCTGTTCCTGAAGGTGAGCTCAAAACGGCACTTGTTTCTCGTTCTCAATATCTTACTAATGCAATTCTATACACGGATACACAACGTCAAGATTTAGAACGCCGGCTATCTTATGTAAGTGAAGAAGAGAAAGCGACGATTAAAACTGAGCTTGAACGCTTCAGTGAGCGAACTAGCGTTATGGTCGCGAGCTTAGAAGAAACCATCACGCTAATGGAACCGTTTGGCGTGGATGTGACTTCGTACAAACGTGTTTTGCTAGCGACGACAGGTGACATTAACGCCGATGTGTTGGATGTTGATGTTGCACTGGAGCTGTTGGATGGTTGGCTTCGTTCGTTCAGTTCATGGGCTTTTGAAAATACCCCTTCTTTTATCGTTAAACTTGCTCTGTTTCTCGGTATTTTGTATGTAACTCGCCTTATTGCTAACGTGGCTCGCAAAACCGTTCGTAAGAGTGTTTCGCACTCTAAAATGGACTTCAGTGTATTGATGCAGGACTTCTTTGTATCCATCGCATCTAAAGCGGTCGTGTTTATTGGTTTGCTTATCGCACTGTCTCAAATAGGGATAGAGCTAGCACCTCTTCTTACTGGTTTCGGTGTAGCCGGTGTCATCATTGGTTTCGCATTGCAAGACACACTATCTAACTTTGCATCGGGTTTGATGATCTTGATCTACCGTCCTTATGACGTCGGTGACATGGTTAAAGTGGCAGGCGTGCAAGGCACGGTAAAAGACATGAGCTTAGTATCGACGACTGTTCAAACCATTGATAACCAACGCTTGGTGATCCCAAACAACAAGATTTGGGGTGACGTGATCAACAACATCACGGCAGAACGTGTAAGACGTGTTGATATGGTTTTCGGTATTGGTTATTCAGATGATATCGATAAAGCGAAAGCGGTATTGAACGACATCATTCTTGCACACCCTCTAGTGTTGAAAAAACCAGAGCATATGATCAAGCTTCATACCTTGAATACGTCTTCTGTTGATTTCGTAGTACGACCTTGGGTTAAGACTGATGACTATTGGGATGTGTACTGGGATGTAACGGAAACCGTGAAGAAACGCTTCGATGAAGAAGGCATCACGATTCCATTCCCTCAACGAGATGTACATATTTACAATCACGAAGAGAACTAAACGAAAGATCTAGTATGAAAAGCTATTACGAAAAAGCTAAGCATGGCTTAGAGCCATCATTCTTAATGTGATATCAAATGGACGCTGAACAAGCGTCCATTTTTATTGGCTGCCGCTTATGTTGAGCTTCATTCTTTTATGTCACTCAACCACCTTAGAATTACGTTATGATGGGGTAGGCTTAATCTGGAAAGTTGAAATCGAATGGACGATTCACAGCAAAAAACGAATACTAGAAATACAACGGTAAGAAAAGCGACGCGAATTGAAAGTGTTATGAACTCTGCGATGTGGCATTTAACTCAGAGAGACATGACGGAAAGCGAGTTAGTGGCGAAGCTCAAAGTGAAAACCGACAATCAAGAATGGATCGATGAAACGTTGAATACTTTGAAAGGCTTCGGGTATCTCAAGTCTGACCAAGTGTTTGCAGAACAATTCGTGGAACAAGCTTTCTCTGGTGAATTCGGTTCTCGATACATTGTCGAAAAACTGAAGAAGAAGGGGCTGACCGACTCAGTGATTTCTGATGCAATCCATAAAGTGTCGTTCGAAAAGTCTATTGATGAACAAACCATCTTGATAGACCGAATCAACCACTACTATTCAAGCTTTACCATGAGCCGTGAAAAGCTGGTTGCGACACTGCAAAAGCGTGGCTTTAGCTATCAACAAGTTAAGGTAGCGATTGACCAGCACCCACAAGCGCATCAACTGAAAAGTAACATTCAAATTAAGGCCGAGAAAGCCGACTTGGAAAAAGAGGTGCTCAAGTACGCTCGTAAAGGCAAGGGACTGACTGCCATTCAGCAAGAACTTAGACAACGACAAATCGACACAAGTGAACTGTCATCGCTCATCGACCGATTGATTAATGAAGAGCAGCTAGATTTCTATTCTTCGTGTTTAGAACAGTTGCAGAAGAAGTCTTATGACCTAAACGATCATAAAGAACGCTCTAAGGCTTACGCGATGCTAAGTCGAAAGGGGTTCTCTTCAGACGAGATCAAATTTGCATTGAGTGAAGATAACGAATAACTAAGCCGGAAAAATTTCCTATTGTAGTATGTTGGTTTGTCCTAAGTAACTATTGGACATTTCCGTGTTAGTGACCCTGCTAATTTAGTAAATTGCGGATTACTCTGAGTAAGGCAAAACCGTGGCATAGTCGTGTGTTAGACATTTACCCACTTCACATCGAGTAATCCGCCAATTGCGTGTACGTTTTGCCACTCAACACAAATTGGTACTACATCTGAATCAGTTGCTTTAGCCAAAGCATAGCGATGATGTCCACCAAACAATATTACACTCTGTTCAGTGTTTGGTTTTACTAGGATTGGGGAAATGGAATACCCCTCTAAAGCGTATTGAATTAAAAACGCCAACTTACTTTTAGAGCCACCATCCCAAATATTGTCTTTTTTACGATAGCTGAAACTGCTCAGACACCGATCAAGTTCCTCTAATCTCAAACGTCCAATAGCAAAACCATTTGGATATTTGTCTGAAAATGCCTCTTTTGTAAATCGGTCTAAGCTAAAGCGCTGACTACTTTCGGATAGATCCCAATTAATTTTGATCTTAGGTAAATCAACCGCTGGTTTATCAATCCACCTTTCCGATTGACGACGAATACGGTCGTTGAATGGCTTCATTTCTAAGCACTCTTTGGAATATAGAGCCTCATATTTACTAAGTTCTTCGAAAATTGAATTCATGCTACTCCTGATGCCTAACAGATAATTAGACTCCCCCCGCCTCTGCTAACCTAAACATGCAGACGAATTACAGGAGACTAATGACAAAGGTGTGACAACATTAAACCAGTTAGCTCAAAGGTAAGTAGGTCTCAGTATCAGATATCTGCAAGCTAAACTTCATCATACCAGCCAAACCCTGTACACCACTCATCAATGCAGAGATGAATTAGCCATTAACAGATGGCATTCTTCACGTTGAGGGTTTTGTATATATTTATAGCTCAATCATATCAGCAACTTGGTATCCCAAATTGGTAATTTCGAATATCTCGCCTTTATAACCCCTTTCAACAAGAAGGCCCTTCGATACAAGCTCATCAATAGCGGCTTCCCAGCGAGCCACTTCTCGACGTTCATTAGACTCTATGAAATTCTTACTATTGGTTTGAACGTTAGTTCCACCGAGATGGCGCAAATGCATAACCGTCCCATTTCGGTCTTGACTGGCTTCTTTAAGAAGAATTTGGGACTCATCGGAAAGCTGTG
Organism: Vibrio sp. 10N.222.52.C12; assembly: GCF_041474215.1. Lineage (NCBI taxonomy): Bacteria > Pseudomonadati > Pseudomonadota > Gammaproteobacteria > Vibrionales > Vibrionaceae > Vibrio > Vibrio sp. 10N.222.52.C12. The sequence continues at coordinate 49,990 of NZ_JBFRTR010000059.1, read as the reverse complement.
GTAATGGGGTTTTGGACTGTACAACGTCAACAGGAGTTGAAATAGAGGTTGTTTGAAATAGTGGGTGTTGATTGAGCTTAAGTTGTAACTGGCGATAAAACTTATCTTTAAAGCTTGAACGACTATCATAGCTTTCGTACAAGCTTCTATTCTGACAAGACTCTTTAAATGCTTTTAATTGCGCATATTGCTCTGGCTCAACAGTATCAAGCGCCACAGGCTGGCTGGAAAAATAAAGCATTGCGGGTTTGGCTGATTTGATATGCTCTTCAATTTCTTCGACGGTTCCGCTGGCATATTCTGTGGTAGGTGTACCAATCCGAGTCCAAAACACACCTACCAACAAGTCACATCTATCGAGCACTTGATTGTTGATTATTTCTTGTGCTTGACCACCCATTTCTGGTGAAGAGTGGGTTTCCCAACCGACTGGTAATAAAACAATATTTCTGGATTCAGAATGAACAGCATTCCATTCATATATGACATCCCGAATGATTGCTCGCTCAGATGATACATCGCCTGGTGAAGCGATCATTACATTGAATACTTTTGCTTCATAACTCATTTAACTCTCCTTACAAACAGTCGTGGTTCGCACTATCAATAGGCCAGAATTATACCAAACCAAACACATAATGAAGTATTAGATAAATTAGGTCAAACACGGATAGTTAAGTGTAATGCGAGAAAAAGCTCTAAAAAGAAATGGGGCAAAAATGAGTTATGTCACTACTCATTTTTGCCTTTTTCATTAGCATTAAAACTCAATCTATCGACCGTATTGCTCAATAATAAAGTGCTCAAAATCATCACACATTTGGTCATTCGACTTTGCATTATTCGCTAATTCAGTTGCTCCATCAACGATCGATACCTTCGCATTCAAATCCGCGACTGGTGCACGTTCTCTTGTCGACAGCTGTTTGATTTTTTGCTCCTCAATCGCCCAAGCCTCCTCTGGCGATAAGTTACACTCGTCAGCGAGATATTTGGCATTAAAACCTTCCCCAGTCAGGCTTTCGATTGTACCGTTATGGTTCACGCTATTGCCTTTATGCCAATAGTGTTTCGCCAACAAAGGCCCGATCTCTGGGTTATCTGTTAAGTAACCAAACTTGTCGGTGAAATAAGCTCGTGTTTGATACACCGCCATATGAGCCAATAGATAACCTTGGTATGAGCAAGATGCTTCATCAGACAATAAGTGAGGGATCGCCATCAGTGGACGAGGGCTGCAAGACAATCCAAGAATTGCCTTTTCACTGCTACGAGCAAGTGCCGTGATTTTTTCAGGCGTGAGGTCTTCATCAGCTAATTCGTACAGGGCTCGCTCGAAATATGGAACCACTAAAATGCTGCGTTCTTGATAGGCTCTGAAGGGTTGTTTGTTATCGATGATTGCTTTGATTAACTCATCAGGTACTGCTTGGCCATCTGCATTAAGCGCGTATTGTTTGAGCCAATCGGCGTCGTTCAACAAGCTATCACAGAACATGGATTGCGTTTCGGCATAAGCCATCGAGGTTGGTGCAAATTCTTGGGAGAAACAAGGCGCGTTCATTTTCACGTTAGCAAAATGCGCTGCGTGGCCGCCCTCGTGAAATAGCGTGTTGATACCATCATAACCGCTGCCAACTTGATCGGGCTTTGCGTTGCTCGTGAAGTTAACTTGAGCAGCTACCCATGTGTCTTGATCGTAGAAAGAAGGGATAGGGCCATGGCAGAAGCCATTAGGGTACTTACCTTTGCGATCAAGCAGATCCAATTTTAATGTCGCTTGAGAGTATTCGATGTTTAGGCGACCAAAAGATTCGATCCAGCGTCGAAGTGACTTTGAGAATGGAACATAAGGATCAAGATCATTCATAACGTCACCTGAAAAAGAGTAGGTAAAGTTATGGGCTTGAAGTGCATTCTCGCCTTTCTGCTCAGCCAAATTGGTTAGACTTTGCTGATGGTTATCGCGTGTACGTGCTTCGAAGTCGTCAAGAATCGTAAACAGTTGTTCTGTCGTCATCTGTTCGGTTTTAACCACCGAGTAATCAAAGAAGGTTTTGAACCCCAGTGATTGAGCAAATTGGTTACGTTTTTTGATCAGCTCAATAAAGCCGTTAGCCAGCAGCCATTGCTCTAAATCTAATAGTGCTTGATGTGCAGAAAGCCTAACTTGTTCATTACCATTACTTCTAACGGCTGAACCTAAAACGGGCAGTGACCCTTCTGTTTCATCGCCTGTTTCATTTACGTAAGTCATCACATGATTCTGTTTTTTCTCAAACAGTTCAGCCTCAAATTTTATGAGGTCGGCTTTAAGCTTCTGTGACTGCTCAGACTCAATAGCGTGAGATCTAAAGGTCGCTAACCAACCATTCAAGCCTGTTAGCGTACTCTCTTTTTCTAGGGGATCTTGAATTTCATCGATAGCAGCAAGTTGCGTTTCGATAGCAGTAATCTGTTCGGCAGAGCTAAGAAATTCCGTCCACTGAGTCTGTGCGAGTGTCGAGCCATCGTGGTCGTCACTGATCCCCATATATGTATCCCAAAAGAAGTCTTCTTTCGCTTTATGAGTCGCAAGATACTTTTGATTCAATTGGTTGAGATAGTTCGTTGCAGTCATGACATTCCTTGAAAACTAACCAGTAATTTCAACATTATGACACATTCATTGAATGTATTTTGTGACGATAGATATAACTGAATGCAAGTCACAACCTATCGGTTTACTTTACAGCGTATTAGTGATAATTAATTAACTGTTAATGATTTGTTGTTTGCTAGTATTAACTAAAGAGAGTGTGCTGATTTCTCCGGCTTTTTATTGAGTAAATTGATGTTCTCAAGGTCAGCGTTTTTGTAAGGAAGAGGTTTAGGATGGATCCTATTTTATATATCGAAGTTGGTGGTGTTGTGTGGCAAGTATTCCCTGATGGGACTTGGCTTCAATTACCTGCTACGCAGCCAAAAGTTGAAGGCGTGCAAGTCGTCAGCATTGAACCTCAGAATTTACAAGAGGCTCAGCCCCTAACCGAACCACAAATCGCCGCAGTTGAACAACAGTTGGAAAAGGTGGTCACCGAACTCGTCAACAACATTGAAAGCGCACCTCAACAGCCTAACTCAGTAAATGATCAACCTAGTTCCAGCGCCTCTTTTATTGCTTATGTTCGTTCCACCTTAGATGAAACGCTCGCTGAGGCGGGTTTTGATACGCGTCCTGCAGAATATGCCGACGAAGATACAACCTCGAATGAGGGTAACCTTGATATTCTGTTACCTAGTGCACTATTAACCGTTGATATTTTGGATGGTGGAGACGGTTACGAAAATCAGTTTGAAGTACCAAGTGTCACGATTACGGGCACGGCTGTGGATGTTCGAGACGGGCGTACCATTGTTCTGACCATCACTGATGTTAACGGAAACACAGTAACCACCACAGCCATCACAAACGATGAAACGTATGTCGTCAATGGGGTCGACCTTTCTTCATTGGAAGAGGGTGATCTCTAAGTCGACGCGGTCATTGCTGATGATTTTGGCAATAGCATTACAGCTAACGATTCCACAATCAAAGACACATTAGCCAACATTGAGGTTGACTTCGATGGCTTTGGTGATGAGTTTTATAACAAGTTTGAAGTAGAGAATGGCGCATTAGTTGGTACTGTAGTCAATGTTGAAGATGGACAGACTATTTCAATAACGATTACAGACAGTAACGGCTTATCTGTGAGTTACTCAACGGTAGTCTCAGGAAATAGCTGGACGCTCGAAAACCAAGATTATTCCAATTTCGCCGAAGGTGAACTCACTGTTGTTGCAAGCACCATAGATATTGCCGGAAACCCTACCACAGCAACGGATACCATAGAAAAAGATACGATTGACCGGATTCTCGTTCGATTTGATGGATTTGGTGATAACTATTATAACGAAAATGAAGTTGGCAAAGGTGCTCTGATTGGAGCGATCTTCAATGTCGAAGACGGCCAAGCTATTGATATTAAGATTACAGATAGCAATGGTTTATCTGTTGACTATACCACAGTTGTTTCTGGTAATTTTTGGAGCCTGAAAGACCAAGATTATTCTGGCTTTGCCGAAGGTGAGTTGACGGTTGTTGCTAGCACGACTGATGTTGCAGGCAATACTATTTCTTCTACCGATACAATTATCAAAGACACGTTAGTGAACATTGGTGTTGATTTTTCTGCCTCTGATGATGAGTTTTATAACCAAGCTGAAGTATCTAATGGAGCCTTGGTTGGTACTGTGGCAAATGTGGAAGATGGTCAAACTATATCCATTACGATCACCGATGTTAGTGGCAAATCGGTTGATTATTCCACGGTTGTGTCTGGAGGTACTTGGACTCTGACTGGCCAAGACTATTCAGGTTTTGCTGAAGGTGAGCTAACGGTTGAAGCAAGCGTTACGGACGTTGCGGGCAATACAGCAACATCTAGCGATACCATCGTCAAAGATACACTAGTTAGTATTGGCGTCGATTTCTCTGCATCGGATGATGAGTATTACAACTCAGCAGAAGTGAGCAATGGCGCATTGGTTGGAACGGTACTAAATGTTGAAGATGGGCAAACCATTTTCATTACTATTACGGATAGTGCTGGCACCTCGGTTGATTATTCCACGGTTGTGTCTGGTGGTACTTGGACTCTCACTGGTCAAGATTATTCAGCCTTTGCAGAAGGCACCTTGAAAGTAGAAGCGACGGTTACCGATGTCGCAGGAAATACTGCGACATCCAGTGACACAATAGTTAAAGACACGTTGGTTGATATAGACGTTGATTTTGATGGCTTTGGAGACGAGTTTTACAACCAAACCGAAGTAGATGCAGGTGCATTAGTCGGGAGTGTTGGAAATGTTGAAGACGGTCAGACAATTACCATTACGATAACCGATAGCTTAAATGTGTCTCAAGTTTATACAACAATCGTGTCAGGTGGCAATTGGACTCTTACGGGACAAGATTATTCTAGCTTTGCAGAAGGAGAATTAACTGTTGAAGCTAGTGTTACTGATAAAGCAGGTAATACCGCAGCATCTAGTGATACGATCGTCAAAGATACTCTAGCCAGTATTGATGTCGATTTCTCCGCATCTGATGATGAGTTTTACAACTTTGCAGAGGTAAGCAACGGCTCATTGGTCGGAACAGTGGCTGATGTTGATGACGGGCAAACCATTTTCATTACTATAACGGATAGCGCTGGCGCCTCTATTAATTATTCCACGGTTGTGTCTGGTGGTACGTGGACACTGACAGGTCAAGATTACTCTTCTTTTTCTGAAGGTATTTTAACAGTTCAGGCAACGGTTACGGACGTTGCAGGGAATGTCGCGATCTCCAGCGACACGATAGTCAAAGATACTTTAGCTGACATCAATGTTGATTTTGATGGTTTTGGAGATGAGTACTATAACCAATCTGAAGTAGTTGATGGTGTCTTAGTTGGTACGGTTGCCAATGTGGAAGATGGCCAAACGATTTCAATTACCATCACAGATAGTGCTGGTACGTCAGTAGAATATTCAACCACGGTTTCGGGGGGGAATTGGACTCTAACAGATCAGGACTATTCTGATTTCGCGGAAGGCACTTTGACGGTTGAAGCCACAGTTACGGACGTTGCGGGCAATACTGCAACCTCAAGTGACACCATAGTCAAAGATACGCTTATCAGTATCGATGTCGATTTCTCTGCATCAGATGATGAATACTACAACTTAGCCGAAATTACTAATGGTGCCTTGGTCGGAACGGTCGCGGACGTTGAAGACGGTCAAACGATCACTATTACTATCACCGATAGCCTTAATGTCTCCCAAGTTTATACTACCACAGTAGCTGGCGGAAACTGGACGCTGACAGGTCAAGACTATTCGGGTTTTGCAGAAGGGATTTTGACCGTAGAGGCTAGCGTTACGGATGTTGCGGGAAACACGGTCACTTCTAGCGACACCATAGTTAAAGACACGCTAGCCAGTATCACCGCAGAATTTGATGATGCCGATAATATACTCAACACTGAAGAGGTTCAATCTGTTCGTCTACAAGGCGTTGTTCAAAATGTAGAAAATGGACAGCCTATTACCGTCACAGTTACGGATAGCAATAATCAATCTATAACGTTACAAACAGCAGTTATTGCGGGTGCTTGGAGCATCGATGATGTTGACCTGTCTGCATTTGCTGATGGTAGCATTACCGTAGAGGCGGTTACCGTTGATATTGCGGGTAATGAAGCTAAGGGGACTGACAACACAGCGCAAATTAATACCGTACCGCCTGTTATTGATATTGATACCTTGTCTGGTTTCAGCATCTTGGATTTCCGTAGTGGTGACTTAACCATCATGCAGGGGACAACCGATGTCTCCGAAGGCTTACCTGTTTACATCGAGATCAATGACGGTACTCAAATACTGACTTTTGTTGGAGTCGTGGATGCGTCAGGTGGCTGGCTAGTCGAGAATATTGATGTCTCTAGCTTAGATCCATCTACTGAATGGATTATAGATGCGAGAGTTGTTAACTCGATTGGTAATGAAGTCAGCGATGACATGCCAAGTATTATACTGCCAGGTTCAGTCTCATTTTCTGAAAGCACGGTCGGGATTTTCGGAGATCAAACCCAAGTCGCTGACATCAATATTCAGTTTGCTGACGAGTTCGCTTTTAGTGCAAACCAAGTCTCTGCCGAGGGAGTGACGTCTCAAGGTCAATCTATCGCTATTGCATTAGAGTCTGACGGCCAAGTGCTCAAAGCAACACGAACCGATGGAACACTGGTTTTCGAAGCTAAGATTGTTGGAGATACCGTTGAGATCTCCTTTTACCAAGCGGTTGACCAACAGGCTGGTGAAGAGTTACTTCAAACTTCGATTGTTATCGAAGGACTTCAAATAGATGATGATGGAACTACTGAGCTAGTTTTAGGTGAACTACCAATTACGATTTTAGATTCCGAGCCTTTGTTGTTCGGCGAGTCATACTCGATGGTTGAAGATGAAACATCGTCAGGCAACGTTCTCAGTAATGACATTGACCTTGATACCGCACTGACGATTAGTAGCGTCGAAGTAGGGGGAATCAGTAAAGACATTTCAGGTGCAACTCCTGCGGTGTTTAATACCGGGGATGGGGTATTGACCGTATTTGCCAATGGACAGTGGACCTTTGAAGCAAATCGAAATCTAGATCATAACCAAGAACATACCGTTACCTTCAATTACGTTGCCGCTGACTCTAGTGGTGATTTTGGCTCTGCGACGGCGACCATTGATATTACGGACGGCGCAGCAGGGCAGATAACAGATAGCTCTAAAACAGTGGTAGAAGTTGACGTTACATCTGGCGCACAAACTATCAATGCTCAATTTACTGTATTAGGCGGTTCGGATAACCCTGACCCCGACTCTATAACATTCAGCGCAGAGACCGTAGCGCAACTAGAAGCGTTAGGTATTACTTCAGGTGGTGACTCCACGGCACTTACTTATACGTTAAGCGCAGATGGTCGTACTATTACAGCTAAGCAAGGTGATGATGATGTGTTCTCGTTTTCAATGACGACAACCGTCGACGGGAATAATGTACTTGCCGATATTGTATTGGTTATTGAGCGTCCGTTAGATCATGTACTCACTAGCGACTTACTGACTATTCCATTAAATATTGTTGGTACTGATACCGATGGTACTGCTTTAGAAAGCGGCCAGATTTCATGGGTAATCGAAGACGGTGACGATCCGAGCTTAGTTCTTGATTCGAATGCGGCTGTCACCGAATCGGATTTAAGTAATACTCCTGTCGGTGAAGTGAGCAGCACGGGCTCCTTCAGTGTTGGGATTGGTAGTGACTACCTAGACAGTGTGTACTTTGATTTAGCAGATCAACCTCAGCTCTTCAGCGGCGGTGAACAGATTTATTACACTGTCTCTGATGACGGCACCGTTTTGACTGGCTATGCAGGGCCAGTAGTGGGTGGCGATGTTGCCTTTACTGTGAGTTTTGCCGCGCCCGCATCCGGTGATGTAGACAGCAGTGTGGATTATGTCTTCACTCTTTATAAAGGCTTAGATCAAACCAATGGTACGGATTCTCTTCCTTTTACCGTTACTGCTCGCGATTCAGATAATGATGAAACCAAACTAGACCTTAACATCTCTATTACTGACGGTGGTGAACCGTTTATTGGAAGTGGAACTGTTGAACTATCTGAAAACCCTATCGCAAATACCACTCCTGACGGCGTAAAACAAAGTGCAGTGGTGAACTTAGATATAACAGCTTCTCATGACCCGATCGTCTATCTTGGTATTGATGTGACAAACGGTCAGGCTGTTTTAGATGGTGATGGTGAAGCGGTTACGCACAATGGTGAGGCTTTATCCTGGAGAGATAACGGCAATGGTAGTTTTGATGCGATATTGAGTAATGGCGATGTCATTCTTCAGATTCGCCTACCTTCTGATTATTTCCTCGAAGCCAATGCCTCCGGAACGGTTGCTGTTGAGATTGATCTATATCGCTCCATTGACCACGGTACAGGGCTAAAAGATACTGAATTAAATATACCGACCACAGTGGTTGTTATTGATTCTGATGGTTCGCGTTCAACTCAAGAATCCGACATCAAAATATACGACGGTAAGGACCCTGCATTCTCAATTGTAGGTAGTATATCTGTCGATGAAGATGGCCTCATTGGTGACAATGAACAACCTGGTACTGAAGAGCCGAGTCCATCGATATCAATTATCCAAGGCTCAGATGATATAGCATCAGTGTCAATTAATACCGCTGCTTTTGATGCGCTTGGTTATAGCAGTGGCGGGCGAGCGATATCCTTGCAAGAAGTGAATGCCGATGGTTGGTATTACGCTCAAGATTCGTCGGGTAACGATATCTTCCGAATTCGTTTTAACAACGATGGCACAACAGAGTTCAACCTATATGCACCTCTTGATCATGCAAATGCTGATGGAGAGAATAATCTAGCCCTCAATTTCGAACTGACAGTCAACGATGCGGATGGAGACAGTTCTGATCCTGCCATTTATATAGTTAATGTCACGGATGCCATTCCAACTTCACGAAGCGGTTCTATTGAAATGGTTGAGGGTGATGACCTCAATGGACAGTTCCTAACCGAAGAGTTCGCAGGTGCCGATGGAGCAACTATTGTAAGTTTCGATTATCGCGGTACTACCTACACCTTTGTGGATGCTGATACTCCAATAACCATTGATCTAATCAACGATTTTGACAGTGGTAGCGTATACGGCCAATTTACCCTTTCACCTGATGGTAGCTATCAACTAACCACGAATCCCAATGTAACGACCAATCCTGCCGATCCTAAGATCGTCGATGATATTGATTATTTGGTGCGAGATGCCGACGGCGATGAAGTGGTAAGTAACGCGGAGCTCATACTGGATGATAACGAAGGCTTTATTCGTTATGAAGATTCAGAAACCACAGAAGATAACGACGCCATTATTGTTGTGAGTGTTTCTACTGGAGACGTGGACCAAAGCGAAACTGTTGCTGCTATTGAATTCTCAGAAGATTCTTTGCAAGGCGGTAGCCTGTATTTAGATGGCGTATTGCTTCAAGTGGTTGATGGCAAGGTGACGCTTTCAGGCAATCAGTTAACAGCGATTGACAGTCAGTTTACCGGCCCGAATGGCCAGTTGACTTATCGACCAGCACTTCATGAATCGAATACGACCTCAACGGTTATTCTAGCGATCAACGCGATCATTAGTACTGACACGGTTCCAAAAGAGTTGACCGCTGACGTTGCTGTTTCTGTTTTACCCGTGGCAGATGCGCCGGATTGGTCAGATTCTGTATTTACCTACCAATCCGTAGAAGATGACGCAGACCCAATTAAATTGGATATCACCGCTCAGTTGGTTGACCAAGACACATCTGAAGAATTGTCTTACACCATTAGTGGCATTCCAGATGGGCTTAATATCACCTTGAACGGTAACGCGGTTAAAGAGGGCAAAGAGTATACCCAAGCTCAAATCGATAAGATGGAAATTAGAGCCGATGAAAACCTTGCGGGTCGATTCGAGTTTGATATCACTGCGATTGCAACCGAAGCGGGAAACACCTTCGCTGACCCCGATGATAAAACGGCCGATATTGTTAATACCGTCGTTGTCGAGATTTCGCCGGATGCTGATACTCCACATGTATCTGTTAAGGACTACAAAGGCCTAGAAGATGAAACCATCTTCCTCAAGAACGTGATTGATGGATCGCTAACTGATACCGACGGTTCTGAATCTCTAAGCTACCAAATCGAAGTGCAAGATGGTTGGTCTATTCAAGGCGGATTGTTTGACCTAATTGGCCCTAACACTTATTTAGTATCTGCGGAGGCCATCGAGAATGGTGTGGCTTATCTGCTACCAAAAGAAGACATCAGTTCGTTTACTGAAGATCTGTTTATCAAGGTAACTGCGGTAGCCACAGAATCGACGGTTGATTCACTTGACCCTGTTAATATCACCGCACTTAGCGACACCCAAACCATCAATATTTTCCTGAAGGGTGTCGTCGATGAGCCGATCGTTGTCGATGGTGGTAATGCTCACTGGGAATATGACAGTGATACTAAAGTCATCAGCAATCAATCTGTTCTCAATGAAGATGGTTTGATTCGACTTGATTTTGTGGTTCAAACTTCTGATGACGACGTTTCAGAAGAGATCAATATACTCCTGACCAATATTCCTGATGGCACCTTGCTAGTGGATTCATTGGGTGAGCCAGTGTCACTAACGATCGCGTATGTTGATGATGTAACAGGGCCAGTATTCCAAGTCTCTAACGCTCAACTGAATGACCTATACCTCAAGCCTGTTACTGATTTCAGTGGCGAGTTAGAGCTAACTGTTATTGCTATTTCAACAGAGCCTGATGGTGATTCGGGTGAGTTCCCGATGACGTTGAAAGTAGAGTTAGCGCCCGTTGTTGATCAAGAAGATGGTCAAACAGTCAGCACTCAAGGTATTGAAGACAGTCAAATTGGATTGAATCTAGAGCCATCAGTGAATCAAGATGTGGATGGGAGTGAGTCTTTAACGGGGTATGTGATTGACAGTCTTCCTGCTGATCTGACTCTTTATTTTGATGGTAGTGTTATTGATGTGCCGCTTTCAGGGTTAGATTTAGAAAGTTTATTAGACTCTACGACGCCAACACTGTCCGAGCTTTTAAGTAGCGGAAGACTGTCAGTCACCGCTACTGAAGATTTGAGCGGTACATTTTCGATCCCAATTACCTATGAAGTTACCGATACATCGCCAACAGGCGCGACTGATGTAAAAGATATCTCTGGTTCAATCAGTGTCACTGTTGATGCGAGGGTTGAGTCAGATACTCGTTTGGAAAGTTCTGGTCAGCTATACCTCAGTGATGACGGTTCTCCAGTCAACGTGTCGGATGCGGTTACTTTTGTTGACGCAGATATGGATGGCTCAGAGTACTTAGATTATATCTTGATCGATGTGCCTGATGGCTATTCGCTGATTGTCGATCACCCCAACGGAGCCGCTCAAGATGTTTCAGGAAACTGGATTATCTCTGCCAATGGCCTGACGAGTGACTCTATTCAAGAGTTGGCGCAAGAGATCTTGAGCGGTATGACGATCTCTAGCCCAAGCGATACACCTGTTTTAGATATTGTGGTGCGTGCTCGTGTTATCGATGGAGAAGATTCAAAGTATATAGATACTTCATTCCAAATTCAGATCACTGGCCATGACGGCGGTGGCGGTACTTGTGACCCTGTAGGTCCACCAAGCCCGATTCAACCGGATGGTGAGATTAAGACACCAGAAGGGGAAGATATCGACCTTACTGGCTTGCTCAATACTAATGTCGCCAGTGATCCAGATAACTCGATTTCTTTCTACATCCCTGCTGATTCGCTTCCTGAGGGCGTTGAGATTTCTGGAGATGGCGTTATTGCTGAATATGACGCGTCTGGCGAAGTTGTTGGTTACTCGATTACTGCCGATGGTCTCTCGAAGCTAACGTTAACTGGATTGGATGAGGATTTCGCTGGATGTATTGATTTCACGATAGAGACGATTGAAACCTCACCGTGTAACGGCGACACCGTAACAACACAACAGACGATTAGCATTCAGGTGTTACCAGTCGTGGATGACATTACCGTGGCTACAGATTCGACAACAATCCAAGAAGATATCGCGACAGACCTTAATCTCGAACTCGTTCTTGGCGATAGCGTTGAAGATGGTCAGTTAATTACGGGTGAAGGTAATAGCGCTACTGGTAAAGAAACCGTTAACTCTCTGACGATTACGGTATCAAATGGCGGTACGCTATCGGAGAGTCCTGCTGATACTGGCTTGTTGGTTGATAACGGCAATGGTACTTGGACGGTAACGGATCCTAGCCGCTTGAGTGATGTGTTGGTAACGCCACCTGAGCATTACAGTGGTGAAATTACCCTCACTGTGACAGCAAATATTACCGACAAAGCGGATTGCGTAACAGAAACGGATACGCAAGATAAAACGACTGTGGTGACTATCACCGTTGAGCCAGTCGCTGACGCGGCGAACTTGATAACAGAAGATATTATCGGAGACGAAGATAACTACATTTCATTGTCATCACTCAGCGCGGAGCTGATTGACCAAGATGGTTCTGAAAACATGTCGCTTTCGTTGAAGGGAGTTCCTGAAGGCGCAGTTGTCGCGATTAAAATCGGAGACAACTATGAGTTGGTTCCAAACAATGGTGCTGATGGCGGTACCTTCGATGGAAACCCTACCTATGAGTGGCAGTTAGATCCAAGTCAGTTATCTAATCTAGTCATTCTGCCACCAAGAGACTTTAGTGGTGACATTAATCTGTCTCTAGAGGCGATTACTCAAGAAATTGGTACGACGGATATCCGTTATACACAATCTGAATTTACTGTAGGTGTTAACCCTATAGGTGACAAAGTTGAGTTCTTCGATTTACCTGAACAGCTCACTGGAAGTGAAGATGATGGCATCGTGATTCCTCTTGATGCCAATAGCTTTGAAACTAACAGTGATGAGTTTTTAGCAATTACGGTAACAGTGAATGGAACTTCGGACCCATCAGGGTTAGTTGGGTTAGACCGAATTCGAATTGGATCAGAAACCAGTTCTTTCACCAGTGTTGGTGGCATCATACAGGCGACGATCCTCGTTAAAGCAAGTTCTGTTGATGAGCTCGAATTCTTTGCAGGCGATGCGTTTGGTAACCTCGATATTACGATTACCGGCCGAACGGTTGATCAAAATACGGTACTCGGTGAGTTAGTGGTCGACACGGGTGACCCGAGCTCGCAAGACATGACGCTTATTATCACACCAGAGCCTGATGCACCGTTATTGAGCGTTGAATATTCTTCGATCGTGGCAGAAGCAAGTGGCACTATTCCTCTTGGTTTAGACCTTTCTCTTGTAAACCCTGCTGATTCAGAAGTGGGCTTCATTACAATTCATGATATTCCCGCAGGTTTGACGTTCTCACACGGCTCTATGGTCGATGGTCAATATGTGGTGGACTTGGCAGATGTGCCTAACCTAGCGATTACCGGGGGCTACAACAGTGGTGATCAATTTGACCTAACGATAGAGCCGTCTGCAGAGATAGGCAATAACCAAGCGGTCGGGTTACCCCAAACCGTATCGATTGAGTTTGTCGCTGAAGGGGATTCTACGATTACCGCGACAGATGATAACGACCTGCTGATTGGCGGGACGGGCTCAGATAATTTTGTGTTCGCCTCTTCAGGCTTAGGGAGTGCAGAAGCACCAAGCTACGATGTGATTCAAGATTTTGATGCGTCTCCAGATACTGATGCAATTGACCTCTCGGGTATTTTGGGAAGCCTAGGGCTTAATACAGGGCTAGGGGCAACACAATATCTAGATTTAGAAGAATCTGGTGAAGGTGTGACCATTTCTATTAAACCTAATGGTGACGAAGACGTTCAACAAAACATCTTGCTAGCTGATGTCACGTACGACGATCTGTATCAAGGTGACAGTAGCAGTGCATTAGAAGCACAAATTTTACAAAAAATGATAGAAGACAATAATTTAACGCTGTAAGTTAGATGTACAGTCTATAAAAGGAAGTTTAGATTGGTAGAACAAAAAGACAGCTGGCTAGCTTGTGTTGAGTGGTTGTGTGAGCATTTTAATGTTCGCAGTCACCCTTCCAAAATAGTGTCTGGCCTACCTTTAAATGAAGGCAGGCTCAATGAATCCCTTTTTCCAAGAGCGATTGAGAAATCGGGGTTAACGCTGAGCCACGTTAAAAAAGAATTATTGAATCAATGTCAGTTCCCTGTTGTTGCTGTTGAGTCCGCGACAGGGTCTCCTCTTGTCGTAACCCAAAGCTCCGTTGGCGACTTTCAAGTATTGAATTGTGAATCCAACTTAAGCCAACAAATTCTCCTTAAAGACTTAGTCATTAAAGTGGATGCATTTGTTTGGCAAGTGGGTGCTCAAGCGCTTGATGACGCCCGTGTTCAGGCACATGAGCGCAATGACAGTAAATCCAACACCCGTTGGTTGTGGCGTGTCGTCAAAGAAGTAAAACCTTGGTACAGAGACCTGTTTATCGCTTCATTCTTGATCAACTTGCTCGCGCTAGTCGTGCCTCTTTTTACTATGAACGTGTATGACCGCGTGGTTCCGAACCAAGCGTTTAACACGCTTTGGGTTCTGGCGGCAGGTGTTGGTATTGTTGTTATTTTTGATTGGGTATTGAGAAGCTCACGAAGCTCTGTGACTGACATGGCTGGGCGCTATATTGATAACAAGTTGTCTTCTCAACTGTTCTCTAAAGTGCTCGGTATGAAGTTAGAAAATCGACCTCAATCGGTAGGTGCATTTGCCAGACAGCTTCAAGATTTCGATAGCGTGAAAGATTTCTTCACTTCTATTTCTTTGGTCACGTTAGTCGACTTACCATTCACTTTGCTGTTCCTGTTCCTTATTGGTTGGCTCGGTGGCGCGATGATGTTTATCCCTGTTGCGATCATGTTGGTCTTGATTGTGCTGAGCATTGCGATGAAAGGTAAAGTAGAGAAAACATTCGATGAAACTGCACGTTTGTCGACACAAAGACAAGCACAGCTGTTTGACTGCTTAACAACCCTTCCGGACATCAAGCAAAACAACGCAGAAGGTATTACTCAGAAACGTTGGGAGCAGACGATTTCATCACTCTCTCAATGGCAGACTCAATCTCGTCACTACTCTAATATTGTGACTCATTCTATTCAGTCCAGTCAGCAGATCGTCACCATCACTCTGATCATATTCGGCGTGTATCAGATCTCTGAAGGCTTATTGAGTATGGGTGGCTTGATAGCGGTGGTGATGTTGAGTGGACGTGCTGCGAGCTCAGTAAACCAACTTTCTCTTTTAATGCTGAGATTCCAACAAACACGCTCTGCCGTTGAAGGTCTCAACCAGATCATGGACTTACCGCAAGAAGAATCTAAGCACCAAGTGATCGACAAGGGTGATTTTGCTGGTGGAGTCAGATTAGATGAGGTCACGTTTACCTATCCTGATACTCAAAGCCCTGCGTTGAAAGAGATTTCTCTTGATATTAAGCCGGGTGAGCGAGTTGGCCTTGTTGGTGCCGCTGGTGCAGGAAAAACCACGCTTTTATCGATTGTTGCGCGCCAGTATTTACCAACAACAGGGCAAGCTTTTTACCAAGAGATTGACGGGCAATTATGGCCTACCAGTGTCTTGCGTAGCGGTATGGGATGGGTTGGACAAACCACTAATCTTATCTTTGGTAGTGTTTACGACAACGTCACATTAGGTGCGACTAACGTTGATGAAGAAAAGCTAAGACAAGCGCTGCAACAGTCAGGGCTCAACGGTTATATGGGGCGCTTGAGCAACGGCTTAGAAACGCCAGTCGGCGAGGGTGGTCGATTGCTTTCAGGAGGCCAACGACAAGCTGTGGCAATAGCGAGAGCATTGTATCGCTGTCCAAAACTATTGATTATGGATGAACCTACTAGTGCTCTAGATAATCAAGCTGAGATACAGTTCTTCAATGCACTTCAAAGTATGCCAAGAGAAACTTCAATGCTGATCAGCTCACACAAATCTTCATTCTTGATGATGTGTGACCGAGTGGTTGTGTTGGATAAAGGTCAAATCGTAGCTGAGGGTGAGCCAAAAGATATCCTCTCTCTACAGAAGAAAAGTGTACCCAAAGGGGCGAGTCGATTTAAGACGGTTTCAGTGGTGAAGGGAGGCCGTCATGAGTAATGATATTCAATGGACCAACAACCACTTAGCATTCCGCTCTCGAAAGCTGATTTGGTTGAGTGCTCTACTCATTGTATCAATTATCGGTTGGGCTACGTGGGCAACATTAGAAGAAGTCGTGATCGGTGAAGGTAAAGTCGTTCCAAGTCTTTCGGTGCAAACCATTCAGAGCTTAGAAGGTGGACTGGTTCAAGAGATCATGGTGCGACAAGGCCAATCTGTAGTGAAGGGGCAACCTCTAGCTAAGTTAGAAGACACACGTTTTAAGGCGGCGTTTTTAGAGTCGGCTCAACAAGCGGATACCTTGCTTGCTCAGCAATTAAGATTAAAGGCTGAGCTGTCGACGGTCGTTTTAAATAACGATGCGAAAGAGTGGTATGAGCGAGTGGTCTTGGTGCCTCAAGATATTGCGGTTGATGTATCAAGCCACCCTGCGTTAATGAATGCCAAGGCGAACTACCGAGAACGTTTAGGACAGTTGAAGTCTGAACTGGAAGAGGCGGCACTTCGTATCGAGCAACAAGACCAAGCTCGTGTCGATACGTTTAACAATATCCAGACTCTTGAAAGCAGCCTCGAGATTGTGATTCGTGAGCGCAACATGCTGAAAGACGTGGTAGCGAGCGGTGCTGTTGCGGAAGTTGAGCTACTTAAACTCAACCGTGATGTAGTCAAACTCAAAGGTGATATTGCTAGCTCAAAAGTAGCAGCGCAGAAGCAGATAGCTGCCTACTCAGAGTCGATAGCGGATCATCGAAGTATCGCTTTAGATTTTCGTGCCAAAGTACAAGGCCAACTGAACGAAGTTGCCAGCAAAATAGCGCAATTGAATGAAAGCCAACAGGCGATAGCCGACCAACTCAAGCGTACTGAAATTGTCGCGCCCGTTGATGGCACAGTCAAAGAGATCTTTGTGCGTACCATTGGTGGTGTAGTTCGTCCCGGCGAGCCGATCATTGAGATCATTCCATCAAACAGTGACCTGATTGTTGAAGCGAGAATCTCTCCGCAAGATATTGCGTTTGTTCATAACGGGTTAGGTGCAACAGTCAAATTCACGGCCTATGATTTTGTCATTTATGGCGGACTTAAAGGCGAGGTGATTTATGTCAGTGCCGACGCCTTACAAACGGAAGACGGAAACGCCTATTATCGCGCCCATATTCAGTTAAACGAAGACCAGCAACAAAACTCTGCTTTTAGCATTATCCCAGGGATGCAAGTCGCGGTTGATATATTGACCGGAGAGAAAACAGTATTGAGTTATTGGTTAAAACCTATTTTACGAGCTAAGGAAAACTCACTTCGCGAACGATGAAGTGCGTTGAGCATAAATATAAAAGGAAGTGTAATGCATTCAAAATTCTTACTCTCTTCTTGCTTACTAATGAGTGGACTGTCTCAAGCTGCGTCATTAGAAGAGTCCGTGGCCTTTGCCATCGACTATAGCCCAGAGATATTGGCGCAATACTCCCGATACCAATCGGTGGTCAGAGACGGAGACGCGGCGAGTGGTTTGTATATGCCGCAAGTGAACTTGTA
Source organism: Vibrio sp. 10N.222.52.C12 (assembly GCF_041474215.1). Classification (NCBI taxonomy): domain Bacteria; kingdom Pseudomonadati; phylum Pseudomonadota; class Gammaproteobacteria; order Vibrionales; family Vibrionaceae; genus Vibrio; species Vibrio sp. 10N.222.52.C12. The sequence continues at coordinate 32,077 of NZ_JBFRTR010000059.1, read as the reverse complement.
CGCGGCAGCAGGTTATGAAGAAACGCGCTACAACAGTGGTAGCAAACTTGATACCGATGATCGAGGCCTAACGAGAACGGAAATTGGCGTTAAAGTATCCCAGTTACTATTTGATGGTTTTAAAACCACATCGAATGTCGATCGACTGACGTTCGAAGCAGAAGCTGAGCGTCTAACTCTGATTTCGCGAGCTGAAAACGTATCGTTAGATGTGGTGAGAAATTACCTCGATATCCTAAAAGCAGAGACGCTACTTGAATTGTCTAAGCGTAATGTAAAAGAGCACCAAGAGATCTATCAAGATATCCAAGATAAAAAGAGCAAAGGCTTGAGTAGCAACTCGGATCTGGCTCAAATCTCCGCCCGTGTCGCGACCGCGCAGTCTTCACTTATCGCCGCTCAGAACAACCTGTTTGATTTGCAAACTCAGTATCTACGCTTGGTTGGCAAACCTGCGGTGAACTTGGTTTACCCCCGGTTTGATTACGCTCTATTACCAAGCTCAGCACAGGTCGCACTTGAACAAGCTGTCGAGAATCACCCTGAAATCAAAGCCTCTTTGCTTGATATCGACGCGGCTCGTAAAGAGATGCGCCGCGAGAAAGGGGATTACTACCCAGAACTAAAACTTGAGCTTCATGCCAATAAGAATGACAACGTATCTAACCCGCCAGGCGGTGTCGATGAAGATGCACGTATCATGTTGACGATGGATTATGACCTGTTTAATGGCTTCTCTACCGACTCCAGGGTTGAATCGTCAGCTTGGCGAGTGGAAGAGGCAAGGGCGATCCGATTACGAACAGAGCGTGAGGTTCGAGAAGGTACACAACTGGCTTGGAACGCTTACAAAATGCTTGAGCAGCAAAAATCCTTACTTCAACAGAATGTTGATGCAGCGAAAATTGCAGAGCTTGGCTATATCCAGCAATTCAATGTTGGCAGACGAAGCCTTCTTGATGTACTGGATGCAAAAGTAGAAGTGTTTTTGGCTCGAAGAAACTTCATCAGCACTGAATATGATCAAACGTTAGCGGCTTATCGAGTGTTAAATGCGATGGGTATGTTGACGTATGCGTTGAGGATTGAACATCCAGAAGAGTGGCAAGGGGAGAATAAGTAATGAGATATTTTAAACTAGCGCTACTTAGCTCTATCTTGCTAATGGGATGTGCAGAAACGCCTGATACGACAATGACACGCCACCAAATTGATGACTTAGCGGATAATGACCGAGATGGTGTGATTAACCAGCGAGATCTATGTGCCGATACGCCAGAAGGTGTAACGGTAGACATTAAAGGGTGTGCTAATTGGAAAATTGTCGAAGATGTTGAAGTATTAAGTGTGGCATTTGATTTTGATAAGTATGACCTTAAACCTGATCATACCGCTGTATTAAATGAGTTGGTGCGTTTACTAGGAGAGCAGCCTGATGCTTCGGTTACCTTGGTCGGAGATACCAGTGCTGAAGGTACAAACGTTTATAACAAAGCATTGGCCAAGAAAAGAACTGGCGTGATTCGAGACGCATTGATTGATAGAGGCATCAATGGTGAGCGTATCTTCGAACAAGAGTTTACTCAGATAACCAGCTTAACTCAGCACCTTCACAAGCGTAAGCGCAGAACGATTGCGGTGATTAAGACAGAAAGCATGGAAGTGAATCCATCTTGGAACATCTTCACTTCAGAAATGCAGCTCGATAGTAATAGCGATGTTGAGTCTAAAACGTCGATTGATCCAGTAGGAGGCCAGTAATGAAACGTCTATCGAATAAATCGGGCTTACTGCTTGCTGCTGTACCTATGTTGTTCTCTGCATCGACATTTGCGAATGATGCCAGTGACATTGGTTTGGTCGCGATTGAGCCGAATATGCAGGGGCTTGTAGAAGATCTGCTTAAGAGCCAAGAGATCGACTTAGAAATCTTGTTGAGTGACAGCGTCCCAGAACAGATGATCATGCAGCGCTCGCGTGTTGGTATCACTTCCAAAAAGTGGACTGACAAAGAGATGGCAAGGTTTGATATGCGTTACGGTTATAGGCCAACAGAGCTGATGTTTACCGCTGACGTGATTGCGATTCTAGCCAATGAAAATAACCCTGCGACATCAATCACCGTCGCTGAATTAATTGATGTGTTTGGTTGTTCTAACGATCCTAAACATCCAAAATGGTCAGCAAGTAGTGATATTCGTAACGGTGAAAGCCTAGATACTCATATGTTGCCCTTTGCCATTGATCACAACCTGAAAGGCCATACTACCTTTTCAAGTTGGGTCGAATGTGGAACAGAAGGAGAATATGCCCATACTCAGTTCTTAGCGGATTTACCTGATCTGATTAATAAGATTGAAGACGAAGATGCCGCCATTGGTTACACCGTTTACTCAGATCAGATCTCTGATGTGAAATGGTTGAGCGTGGTTGATAACCTAGGTGTGAACTACGACCTAAACAAAGAAACGATCCTCTCTGGTCGTTACCCGTTAGCAACGGTTTATTACATGTACTTGAATATTCCAGCGCATCGCAAAGGCTTTACGGAACAAGAGGAGTTCTTTGTTGGGCTTACCTTGTCACAAGATCATCAAGTCGTTTTGAACCAATACGGCTTCATCAGCTTGCCGCCAGAAGCTATTCAACGTAACAAAGTCAGATTGTCGCTTGAAGAGCCTGCTATTGAAGGTGGCTACAAGTAATGGGTATGTCATGTTGTAACTGTTGTGGGAGAGTGATATTCTCTCTTTCGTAATGGTTCTCAACGTGACGGATTACGTTATTCGGTGATGAAATTATCTAGCGGGCATGTATGCCCGTTTTTTTTCGCCTAAAATTTGCGACTCGAGCAGTTGTTTGTCGTTTGGTCACGTATAATGGACACTTCATATAGCGCTAAATAAGCCCAGTCGATGAAAATCTTTCAAGTTCTAATCTTGCCTCTAATGCTGTCCCTCAATGCTATTTCATTTTCAGCGCAAGCAACCGAAAGCTGGTGGCTAAGAACAGTATTTAACAGCAGCCCAAGTCTGCCGAATTCTCAAAACTATATTAATGATATCGAGTTGATGGATTGTGGTGAGATCGAAGGTACTTTGTTGTGCAGTGACTTAACCCAATATTACGACCTGGATGTGTATGTTGAACTGGAGTTGGGGGACTCAAGTGTCGAAACGGTTCGCTTAAACCTGCCATATTCGGACCTAAGTTACACAAAGCTTCAGGCATACCTTCGCCAAGATGGCTTTGCTCTCAGTTCAATTCGTATTGGTGAAGATGAATTCGATGTTACAGCTCAACTCGAACAAGCTCGAAATGAAGGTGTTGGTTTCGATAAGGTGGATAAACAGCTGGTCGAATTCATCAACGCGCCTCACGGTTCAGCAGAGCAACTGAGTGTGTGGAATGTGCCTAGCTTATCTTCTTCTAGCTCTACTTCTCCTTGGATTCAGTTACAGAGTGATGGTGACAACTTAACGGTTGAACTTAATCGTTTTTAATTGCTCAAATTTATAGATAGTTTCGTTATTTATTAGGCTAAACAAGCCTTTCAGGAGAACGGCTCGCGGGCAGACAGCAAGTTATAATTCATTTAAGTGTTCGTTTTTCTGCGGCTCTCACATTTTTAATAAGCGTTTAGCTTTGCCATTTGTTATACGTTGAGCCTTCGGTAAAACGAGCTTAGGATACGTTCAGTATTGATAAAGGAGACAACCCATGGTTGCAAGAGTAACGATAGCGCCACAAGGCCCAGAACTTTCTGAGTTGGTGCAAGGATACTGGCGTACAGCAGAGTGGGGCATGACCCCGCAACAACGCCTGACTTTCCTGAAGCAACATATTGATCTTGGCATCACAACTGTTGATCACGCGGATATTTACGGTAACTACCAATGTGAAAAGTTGTTTGGTGAGGCTTTAGCGCTTGAACCAAGCCTTCGTGATGATATTCAAATCGTCACCAAGTGCGATATCAACCTATGTGGTGACCACACTCCAGATCGTAAGATCAATCACTATGACACCAGCGCGCAGCATATTTACCAATCAGTAAATAACTCATTAGAGCACTTAGGTGTTAACGATATCGATGTATTGTTGATTCACCGCCCTGACGTGTTAATGGATGCCGATGAAGTAGCAGAAGCGTTCGCAGAGCTACACAAAGTAGGTAAAGTTAAGCACTTCGGTGTTTCTAACTTTTCACCGCGTCAGTTCGAACTGCTTCAATCTCGACTCGGTAAGCCGTTAGTGACCAACCAAGTTGAAATCAACCCATTGAACTTCGAAGTGGCTCATGATGGCACGCTAGATCAACTGCAGATGAACCGCATTCGCCCGATGGCGTGGTCTTGTCTCGGTGGTGGTAGCATCTTCAGTGGTGATTCAGCGCAAGCGGTTCGCGTTCGTGATGAGCTAGAGGCGATTCGTCAAGAAGTCGGTGCAGACAGCATTGATCAAGTGATTTACGCTTGGGTTCGTCGTTTACCATCTAGTCCAATTGCAATTATTGGTTCTGGTAAGATTGAGCGTGTGAAGACGGCCGTTGATGCACTGAAAATCGAGCTGACGCGCGAACAGTGGTATCGCGTATGGGTGGCATCTAAAGGTCACGGTGTGCCATAGAAAGCAATTCGTATAGAAGTCAAAGCCAGCTAAGTAAGCTGGCTTTTTTGTGTTCGCCTAACATGTTTCTCCAAAACTGTGATTAAGGTGGAATAATTTTCAAAAACACTCATAATGCACTCTGTTTTTCACCAGTTGGATATTTCCATTGAGCACTTCAAAATTCTCTTCAATCGCCCTTAAACCAGAGCTTCTAAATACGTTAGATTCTCTTGGTTATACTGAAATGACGCCGATCCAAGCGTTAAGTCTTCCTACTATCCTAAATGGCAAGGACGTTATCGGTCAGGGTAAAACGGGTTCAGGTAAAACAGCTGCTTTCGGTTTAGGCGTGCTGCAGAACCTACGCGTTAAGCGTTTCCGTGTTCAGTCTTTAGTGTTATGTCCGACTCGTGAGCTTGCAGACCAAGTAGCAAAAGAGATTCGTACTCTTGCTCGTGGTATTCACAACATTAAAGTGCTGACACTATGTGGCGGTATGCCAATGGGCCCACAGATTGGTTCACTAGAGCATGGCGCACACATTCTTGTGGGCACACCTGGTCGTATTCTTGATCACCTAGAGAAAGGCCGCATTGACCTGTCTGAGCTGAACACACTTGTGTTAGATGAAGCGGATCGCATGCTAGAGATGGGTTTCCAAGACGCTTTGGATGCTGTGATTGAAGCGGCGCCAAAAGAACGCCAAACTCTGCTATTCAGTGCGACTTTCCCTAAACAGATCAAATCTGTTGCAGACCGCATTATGCGCAATCCAGAAATGGTGAAGGTTGAATCAACACACGATCACTCAAGCATCCAACAACACTTCTACAAGTTAGAAGGTTCTGAAGCTCGTGATGACGCTCTAGAGCTGCTGTTACTTCATCACCAACCGGAGTCTGCGGTTGTGTTCTGTAACACTAAGAAAGAAGTGCAGAACGTAAACGATGAGCTAAGCCACCGCGGTTTCAGTGTTATCGAACTTCATGGTGACATGGAACAGCGTGAACGTGACCAAGCTTTGGTTCAGTTCTCAAACAAAACCATCTCGATTCTAGTGGCGACAGACGTTGCGGCTCGCGGTCTTGATGTTGATAACCTAGATGCTGTGTTCAACTTTGAATTGTCTCGCGACCCTGAAGTTCACGTACACCGTATTGGTCGTACTGGCCGTGCAGGAAGCAAAGGCGTAGCGATCAGCTTCTTTAGCGAAAAAGAGATGTACCGTGTTGCTCAAATTGATGAGTACATGGACATGCCAATCGAGCCATCTGAACTGCCAGCAAAACCAATTGCTAAGCCGTACTACTCAAACATGGTTACCATCCAAATTGATGGCGGTAAGAAAGCTAAGCTTCGTGCTGGTGATATTCTTGGCGCACTGACGGGCCAAGGCGGCATTGATGGTAAATCAGTAGGTAAGATCAATCTGTTTGCAATGCGTGCTTACGTAGCGGTAGAAAGATCTGTGGCTAAAAAAGCACTGAACAAAATCGAATCAGGTAAGATGAAGGGTCGTCAATTCCGCGCCCGAATTCTGAAGTAATTTGAGAATTTACCCCTTTACTGTCTACTCGCGACAGTAAAGGGTGTTCTACCAGGGCTCACTATGGCAGGTTAACCCATCGACATACCTGTTAGTATCCAAGTCTATTTTTTATTCAAACGTTCATTGGTCAGGTCTGATCGAATAAACATCGTTGATATGTTTTCCTTCGCCAAGATACCAAGCCATCGCTTCCTGTCGGTTGCTAGCATATATCGTAATGGTAGTTAGCTTTCCATCGTCAAAATAACAAAGCTCGTACTGTAACTCGCTTGTATAATGAGGAGTAGCGGCCATAGCTTACCTCCCAAATATTAATCATTTTAAAATACGTCACCATTTCTTTTATAGGGTTCGCATTACCTCAAATGAACAATAAAAAATAAGTTTTATCACTGCTATTAATTATTTTTAGTTTAATCATTTGTCGAAATGGTGAGATTATCAAGGCTAAGTCTCAATTTACCTCAAAGTTTTTACTGTCACGGCTTATTCGGGCTAGTTTTATAAGAGGTAGCTTTAGCATTTTAAGGTATTAAGTAATGTTTTAAGATCTTGAGCTAACCTTAGAAGATCGTTTTGTATTTCATTGCTTGGTAAAATGTTGTGAGAGGGTGTGATGAGAAAGTGCCGTTGGCTAGTCGTATTGATCTGTTTTCTATTTGCTGGGTGTGGGACGAAATTCGCCTATAACAACATAAGTTGGTTTGTTGTGAGTTATATCGAAGACTTTGTTTCTCTAACTAACAGTCAAGAATCAGAACTTGAAGAGCGATTGGATTTGTTACAGCAATGGCACAAAGAAACTCAACTACCGCTGTACGTCTCACAATTAGAAGTGATTGAAAATGTAGATCGCTCCGAGCTCACCTCTGCTTTTATCGTTAACCAAAGTGATCAAATAAAAAATCATATTCGCTCAATTGTTAATAAATTCTCACCTGATATTTATGCGTTGAGTATGCAGCTAAGTGCGAAACAAGATAATCAGTTCCTTAAAAATTTTCGAGAGAAACAACAAGATTCCTACCAAGAAAGATTGTCCTTAAATGATGAAGATTCGAGAGAGCGATACCGAGAACGAGTAAAAGAAAGGCTAGAACGATGGTTAGGTTCGGTATCGAAAGAACAAAAACAGATTATTTTTGCTTGGTCGCAAGAGTGGATAAATACCAATGACAGCTGGCGAAAATATCAAAATAATACATATCAGGCTCTATCGACGCTTACTGAAAAGAAGACTGATTTGCATATTGCTCAGCCTATTATTATGAAGCTGTTGCTTAACCATGAAGCTTATTATCCTGATGGCCTTGAATCCACGCTTACTAAGAATACGGAGACATCCGCCAAATTCTTGGTCGATATCGCAGCCACAAGTAGTGATAAGCAATGGGTATATTTTATGAATGAATTAGAAAGCCTCAAGTCAACGTTGGTCGCACTGCAAGAGTAGGGCGGCTCTAAGTAACACTTGTATATAATAAGGCTGATTTCGCGAAACGAATCAGCCTTTATTTCGATCTATGGTTTGTAGCTGATAGCTTTAATTGCGATTGCTCATTAGCAGCTTTGGAATCGAGCCTTTAGCGGTCTTAGATATTTTCTGCATCAGTTGAAAGCTCGGCTGTTGAATACCGTGATCACTTTGCAGTTCATCAATCATCAATAACCACAATCGTGCTGTCATTTCTGAATCGGCTAACGCTCTGTGGAAAGTACCGTCGTTGTCGATATTCTTAAAACGCACAAGGTCGCCTAGCTTATGAGTCGGTGCGTCTTGGATTAGGCGGCGAGCAATCAACATTGAGCAAGCGAACTTGCCTGTGTAGTCTCGGCCAATAAAGTCTAATTCCGCATCGAGAAAGCGCTTATCAAACGACGCATTGTGAGCAACAAGTTGGCTGCCTTGGATAAAGTCTGCAAATTCATCCATCACTTCACTGCAACTGGCCGCCGTGCTTAACATACGGTTATTGATTCCGGTATAGCTTTCAATGAACCCGCTAACACGAAACCCTGGATTCATGAGTTGCTGGAAGGTGTCGACGACTTCGCCGTTAACTAATTTAACCGCACCGATTTCAATTGCTCGGTCACCCATATTGGGTGATAAGCCTGTGGTTTCGAAATCGAGAACGATAACGGAATCTGCGGAGTTTGGAGCCATCATGTTTCCTAATACTATTTGGTTGTATCGCTTTATATGGGGCGCTAGTGCTGCTACGGGTCAATCTATTGCGTGTTGTTGCTGATAGTGAGCTCAGTGTAACCTGTCGAATCGTCATGCTCTCTGTTGAAGGTCAAGGTATCGTAGCGGTGAACAATCAATTCAGCAGTGGTCGCGATAATCGTCCCTTCAAGCAAGTGCCCACCAATCACATTTCCATTTTCATCAGCAACGGATATATGAACATGCTGGTGGTTTGGGGTTAGCGTTGCCATAAGCGACACAATTTCGAACGGAGCTTGAACTAGCTTGGTGTTGTTGGCATTAGCTAAGCGAATATTGAGTTGAGAAACACATCCGACACAAGACGCAATAGAGCCCGCGGAGATATTGTGCGCTGTCACTAGCCTCTGGATCTCTAGCTTTAGGTCTTGGCCGCGGGTTAATCTCGTTGCGATAGGAGTGATCATCTTATTGCCTCAACGTTATATGTATTTCAAAGAACAAAACGAAGCCACATAGGGCTTCGTTTTATTTTCATTTTGGCTAACGCGACTTTTCTTTTGGTTAATGCAACTTTGCATTTTCTGTCGCTGAAATTACTTAGCCTTGTTGCTGTTCTCTTTTCTTCTTAGGAACGAAGTTCAATACTGAAATGGGTACTTCTTTGCGTGGTTCGAAACCTTCAACAACGCGACGTTCAATCAAGTGACCAAGACGCTTTTCAATAATGCACAGGTTTTTGAAGTTATCTTTTGATAGGAAAGAGATCGCTTCGCCAGATGCATCAGCACGGCCTGTACGACCAATACGGTGAACATAATCATCTGCTGGGAATGGCATGTCGTAGTTCACTACGCGGCTTAGGTTGTCGATATCGATACCACGAGCAGCAACACCCGTCGCGACTAAGTATTTTAGGCGACCTTTCTTAAAGTCAGCCAAGATTTTTTCACGAATCGCTTGGCTACGTCCACTGTGGAAAGCTTCCGCTTGAATACCACGTTTCTCAAGTTGAGCAACCAACTTAGCCGCGCCGTGCTTGGTTTCGATAAAGATAAGCGCTTGGTCCCAGTTACCTTCGGTAATCATGTGGCTCAATAGTGCTGACTTACGGTCTTTATCTACCGTTACCAACCATTGCTCAATGTTCGCTTTAGACGCATCAGTCTTGGCAATCGAAATCTCTTCCGCTTCACTGATTGCACTTTTCGCTAGTGCACGCACTGGCGTTGAAAGCGTTGCCGAGAACAGCAGGTTTTGGATGTCTTGTGGTAGACGCGCGATGATCTTGTTGATGTCTTCAATGAAACCCATGTCTAGCATGCGGTCAGCTTCATCTAGAACCAGTACTTCCACTTCATCAAAGTGAACGGCACGTTGTCCGTACATGTCGATCAAACGACCTGGTGTTGCCACAAGAATATCCACGCCTTCAATAAGACGATCTTTCTGGTGTTGGTAAGACACGCCACCGTACATCGCTAGTGATGTTAGGTTTAGGAACTTCGCGTACTTAGTGATGTTCTGTTCAACCTGAACTGCCAGCTCACGCGTTGGTGTCAGGATAACTGCGCGGATACGTTTTTTACGCTGCGTTTCACCTTTGCTTAGCATTTCTAAGATAGGGAGAACAAAGCTCGCAGTTTTACCTGTACCTGTTTGTGCTGCAGCAATAAGGTTCTTACCAGAAAGAACAATCGGAATTGCTTTTTCTTGAATAGAGGTTGGCTTTTCATAGCCTTGTTTTGCAACGGCTTTAACAATAGGTGAGCTTAATCCAAGCTTGGAAAATGGCATAAGTTTCTCGGTATGATTTGGCTAAATAGCGATGGAAAGGTTCAACAATCTTATATGAGGATAAGATTAATGGCTGCATTCTACCATGTTGCTTGCTCACCGCTAGTCACATGCACATAAAAAAATCCAGTGTCGACAAGACACTGGATTTTCAGTTTTGGGTGTTCGCTATTTAGCTTGGGTTTATCGAAAGCGTTTAAGCGATCTCAATCTTCTCTGCTTGGTTCTGTTCTACCATTGACAGTGCAAGTGCTTCCGCAACCTTAATACCATCGATACCAGCAGACAGGATGCCGCCTGCGTAGCCTGCGCCTTCACCTGCAGGGAAGAAGCCCTTAAGGTTGATGCTTTGGTAGTCTTTACCACGCTTGATACATACAGGAGAAGACGTACGAGTCTCAACACCTGTTAGTAGGCCGTCTGGTGTAGAGAAACCTTTGATTTTCTTCTCGAACGCTGGGATTGCTTCACGAATCGCTTCGATAGCAAAATCAGGCAGCGCTTTTGAAATGTCTGTTAGATGGATACCCGGTGTGAAAGACGGTTGTACTTCACCGATTGCACTTGGATCGCGACCTTTCAGGAAGTCACCGATTTTCTGTGCAGGTGCATCGTAGTTTTCGCCGCCAAGAACATAAGCACCGCTTTCTAGTTCACGTTGTAAACGGATACCAGCCAGTGCGTCACCTGGGTAATCGCGTTCTGGGTCGATACCAACTACGATCGCGCTGTTTGCGTTACGCTCTGCACGAGAGTATTGGCTCATGCCGTTTGTTACTACGCGGCCTTCTTCAGACGTTGCAGCAACCACAGTACCACCTGGGCACATACAGAAGCTGTATACAGTGCGGCCATTCTTACAGTGGTGAACCAGCTTGTAGTCCGCCGCACCTAGAATTGGGTTGCCTGCGTTTTTACCGAAGCGAGCTTCATCAATCATTGATTGCTTGTGTTCGATACGGAAACCAACAGAGAAAGGCTTCGCTTCCATGTAAACGCCACGGTCGTGTAGCATTTCGAATGTGTCACGAGCACTGTGACCAACAGCCAGTACTACGTGGCGAGATTTGATCTCTTCGCCGTTAGAAAGTGTTAGACCAGTGATTTGGCCATCTTCCATGTGAACGTCGTCTACGCGAGTGCTGAAACGGATTTCGCCACCGAGTTCAATGATAGAAGCACGCATTTTCTCGATCATGGTAACCAGTTTAAAGGTACCGATGTGCGGCTTACTTACGTATAGAATTTCTTCTGGTGCACCCGCAGCAACGAACTCTTCAATTACTTTACGGCCGTAGTGCTTTGGATCTTTAACTTGGCTGTACAGCTTACCGTCAGAGAAAGTACCTGCGCCGCCTTCACCAAACTGTACGTTTGATTCTGTGTTCAGCGTACGCTTACGCCAGAAACCAAAGGTATCTTTCGTACGCTCACGAACTTCTTTACCACGCTCAACGATGATTGGGTTGAAACCCATTTGAGCAAGCACTAGGCCAGCGAACAAACCACAAGGGCCAAAGCCGATAACCACAGGGCGTTCAGTTTGGTTTTCAACGGCTTTAGCAACAAACTTGTACTCCATATCAGGAGTTACTTTTACGTGCGGGTCGCTAATGAATTGTTCCAACAACTCAACTTCGTTTTCAACGAGAACGTCAAGCGTGTAGATAAGTAAGATCTTTGATTTCTTACGAGCATCGTAGCCACGTTTAAAGATATTAAAAGAGAGTACCTGATCAGAGTTAATACCAAGTTTCGCTTCAATAGCGTCTTGAATAGCAGACTCTTCATGGTCTAGTGGGAGTTTAATTTCGGTTAAACGTATCATTTCGATGTCTCGTTTTTATAGGTGTCTTAGCTAGATCGTTTCTTAATACAGAGTTTGATGGAAACGCTGATGTTCAAAGAAGCGATAAGCTCACAATGGCGCGCATTTTACGAGAAATTGATTTATCTGTCATACTAATTTGGAAACATGGAGCAAATAGACACGATATTAGAGCCGTATGATGTTGAATTTTGCTTTGGGATGAGTATTATCCCCATTCTTCAATTTTGACTAACTTATAGAGCAGAGCATCATGGCATTTGTCGTAGGCGATAATTGTATTCAATGTAAATACACAGACTGTGTGGCAGTGTGTCCCGCAGATGCGTTCCATGAAGGCCCAAACTTCATGGTAATTAACCCGATCGAATGTATCGATTGTGGTTTATGTGTACCTGAATGTGATGCTCAAGCGATCTTCCAAGAAGATGAACTGCCTGAAGATCAAAAGATTTTCATTGAAGTGAACGCAGAACTTGCTGAGATTTGGCCTGTGCAAACAGAAGTAAAACCAGCGATGGATGATGCGGAAAAGTGGAATGGTGTGCCTGATAAGTTGGCAATGCTAGAAAAGTAATTGTTGAAAAGAACTCAAATAAAAAGGCGTACTGATTTAATCAATACGCCTTTTTTAATATTTGAACATTGTCGACTGGATCGTTAGCTTATGAGACCTAGCTGTGCTGACGACGCATGTTGTCGAGAATGATGCCAGTCGCCATTGCAACGTTCAAAGACTCTGCGCCACCGAATGCTGGAATCGTAATCTTATCTGTCACGTATTTAGCGGCGTGTTCACGAATACCGTGAGACTCGCTGCCCATCAGCAAAATGCCATTTGCAGTGAAGTCAGTCTTATGAACACTTTCGCCTTCCAAAAATGCACCGTAAACCGGTAGATTCGCTTGCTCTAAGTAAGCTGGTAAGTCAGTTTGACTTACGTGTACTCGGCCAAAGCTGCCCATAGTCGCGCTGATAGTTTTAGGGTTGTATGGGTCTGCGCAATCACTGCTCGCAACGATATGCTTGATGCCATACCAGTCTGCTACGCGAATAATCGTACCTAGGTTGCCAGGGTCTGAAACGCCATCAAGTGCAATCATCAGTCCTGTCGCTTCTGGTAGTTCAAACGTTGGGATCTCAACAACCGCAATCGCTGCATTGTTACTTACCAAAGTGCTCGCTTTGGTTAGGTCATCCAGTGAGGCTTCAACACAATCAAACTCAATCAGTGATGCGTGATTTTCAGATAAGAAATCAGCGGTAGCAAAGACGTTCTTCACGACTAAGTCACTATTGAACAGCTCAAGAACGTTCTTTTCACCTTGAACTAGAAACAGGCCGTGGGCTTTACGTTGTTTCTTTTGGCCCAAAGCACGAAGGAGTTTTAATTGGTTTTTTGAAATCATGTTTTTATCCTAGATATAAGCCCGCGCATTATAGAGCAAAGGTTAGCGAACCAAAAGCGTGATGACTCAATGCGATCTACATAAAAAGCAAAAGCAACTCACTTAAAAAAGAAAAGCGCACTAAATAGCGCGCTCTTATGGGATTTACTCACCTAAGTTAAGCTGAACTGACAGCCTAATACGGAGCAGGATAGCGTTTAAATACTGTGTTGATATCAGTCAGGATCTCTTCTGATAGCGGTTTACTAAAAGCGGCTACGTTCTCTTTTAATTGCTCCATGGTCGTTGCACCGATGATGGTGGACGTCACCCCATCAACTTGATTACACCATGCCAATGCCAGTTGGCTCGGAGTAAATCCATGAGCGTTTGCTACTTCAACATAGCCTTTAACCGCTTCGTTGGCAGATTCAGTGTCACGGAAAATGCCTTTACGTTGCATGTAAGTCCAACGGCTGCCTTCCGGTCTTGCGCCATCAATGTACTTTCCACTCAACATGCCTGCAGCTAAAGGTGACCATGGCAGGTAAGCTACATCTTCATGCACACAGTTCTCAATCAGATATGGCCAGTCTTTTGCGTGCAGCAAGCTAAATTCATTCTGAATCGAAACCATACGTGGCAAATCGTGTTTCTCGCTCAGCTTGAGGTATGTGTTAATGCCCCAAGTAGAATCATCTGAAAGCCCGACATGGCGAATTTTCCCCGCCTTAATGCAGCTTGCCAGTGCTTGTAGGATTTCCAACATCTCAGCTTCATGCTGCTTTCGGTCAATATCACTGAATCGAATGTGATTCGGGAAATGCTTACCAAAGTGAGGCGTTGTACGATTTGGCCAATGAAGTTGGTAAAGGTCGATATAGTCTGTTTGTAGGCGTTTTAATGATGCGTCAACGGCTGCGATCACCGCTTCACCCGTTATCGGGCCGCCATCTCGAACCCAAGGAAGCCCTGGCCCGGCAATTTTGCTCGCAATGATCAACTCTTGTCGACGCTGTGGGTTACGCGATAACCAGTTACCAATGATCGCTTCTGTTTTTCCGTAGGTATCTGGAGAAGGTGGAACCGCGTACATCTCTGCAGTATCGATAAAGTTAATACCTTGGCTTAATGCGTATTCGATCTGTTGGTCGGCTTGCTGCTGCGTATTTTGTAGCCCCCAAGTCATGCTGCCAAGACAGATACGGGAAACGGGAATTTGACTACTTCCTAGCTTTGAATATTCCATTGAATTCGGGGTTCCTGTGGTTAGGTTCTCTGGTACTCGCATTATAGTTTTGAAAAGAGGGCGAGTGAGGAATGAAAACGAATATGAATTATTAGCACAAAATGACACGACAAGGTATGGCATCGGGGAGTTTAGTGAGTCATTTCTCAGCGCTGCAAGCTAGTGTGTGCAATGCGTGAAAATACATTCGCGAGAAACTATGAGCCAATTGGTGATCGAGAAGTGAAGAACAACAAGCAATGAGCGAAGGTTTAATGTTCAGCTTGTTTGGGAGTGGGGGAGAGGAGAACAGATCAAAAATAAAAAAAAGCTCTACCGGATAGAGCGTAGAGCTTTTTTATAGGGGTCTTAATAGTGCTAGGTATTCATTGAGTTACGAGGTCGCGTTTGTGTCTAATCCACCCTGGATCTGCGCCTGTCTTAGAGCTTCCTGCCTTTGAACTTCTTTCTCAGTTAATACTGGTCGAAGCGTTTCCTCAGAGGCTTGAGGAGAGAAAATGAAATATTTATTAATCGTCATAACTGTGTCTCCGTGTAACGTATGACAGATTCTGCATCAAGGATAAATTGTGATCATCATCCACTTTGTACTTTTGTTAGGCTGAGAGCGGAGGGCGTAGAATGCGTACAAAGCGATCTCTTATCATCCGTATGCAATGTTGAACTGACGAAACCCTCTGTTTTCAAGTATAGGAAGCGCATCTAATTTCGCACAATAATGATTTAGAGCAATTACATACATGGTCAGGGGCGTAAGATGAAAACCCTCGCTACTGACTCTGTGCTCGTATTTATTTAACGATGTATCACTTATCGACATAATAATTAAGTCAGTAAATCAATTACTTAATCCATGGTGAGATGAATTATGGAAAAGCTTGTAGAACGTTTTCTGAATTACGTTACTTTTGATACCAAATCCGATCCTTCTAATCAGCAATGCCCAAGTTCACCGGGTCAAATTACCTTTGCTGAAGCCTTAAAGTTAGAATTGGTGGCATTAGACTTAGTTGATGTGTCTTTAGATGACAATGGATACTTGATGGCGAAACTGCCGTCGAATGTCGATTACGATGTGCCTGCGATTGGCTTTGTGGCGCACATGGATACCGCTCCTGACGCATCAGGCGCCAACGTGAAACCACAAGTGATTAAAGATTACCGAGGTGGAACGATTGAATTAGGGGAAAGTGGCGAGAGTTTGAACCCAAGCCAGTATCCAGATCTTGATTCTTTACATGGTCACGACCTGATTACGACTGACGGCACAACTCTGCTTGGTGCCGACAACAAAGCGGGCATCGCTGAAATCATCAGTGCAATTGCTTACCTGAAAGCGAATCCAGACATCAAACACGGCGACATCTGCATTGGTTTCACGCCAGATGAAGAGATTGGTCGCGGTGCGAACCTGTTTGACGTTGAAAAATTTGGCGCCGAGTGGGCGTACACCATCGATGGTGGCCCAGTAGGGGAGTTGGAATTTGAGAACTTCAATGCCACGAGCGCCGATGTTATCTGTCATGGCGTGAACGTTCACCCGGGCACCGCAAAAGATAAAATGGTGAACTCGATGAACATTGCAGCGCAATTCCAATTGATGATGCCTGCGCAAGAAACACCAGAGTGCACAGAAGGTTATGAAGGCTTCTACCACCTGAAATCGGCGGAAATGGGTGTGGCTCGCTCTGAACTGGGATACATCATCCGTGATTTTGAACGTGAGGGTGTAGAAGCGCGTAAAGCATTCATGCAGCAGAAAGTCGATGAGCTGAATGAGCGCCTTGAGAAAGGCCGTGTTGAGCTGGTGCTAACCGATAGCTACTTCAACATGAAAGAGATGGTTGAACCGCATCAACATATTATTGAATTGGCCAAGCAGGCGATGATTGAGTGCAATGTCGAGCCAATGGTTAAACCAATCCGAGGTGGTACAGACGGTGCTCGTTTATCTTTCATGGGGCTACCATGTCCGAATATCTTTACTGGTGGCTACAACTTCCACGGTATTCATGAGTTCATTACCATTCAAGGCATGGAACAGGCGGTTAAAGTGATTGTTGAACTGTCACAACGCACAGCCGTTCACTACCAAAAATAGCGGCCTTTAGCACGATATCTCTTTGTTTTTTTGAGAGTATTCAATAATACTCTCTTTAAGCATAAGGGAGTACGCAATGAAAAAGTTAGTTTTACTTTGCACCCACTTAGCCGTGGGTGCTTTTGGTTTTGGGCTGGGTGTTTACGCATTACCTATCTTGATTGAGCCTGATTCTCCTTCCTCAAGTTCTGTTGAAGCGATCAGTGAGCAGGCTATCTACACGGGTGAGTTCACTAAAGATCGACAAGACAGTGACTTCTTGCACTGGGGAGAAGGTATCGTTTCTGTGTCTGAAAGTGCGATCGCTTTTGAAGGTGAATTGGCGCCGGGGCCTGATTACAAGGTCTACCTCTCACCTAAGTTCATTGAAACCGAGCAAGCTTTCAATGACAGCAAGAGCGAGTTACTGAGAGTCGGAGATGTGAAAACATTCGACCGTTTTATGGTTGAGCTTCCCGAAGGTACTGATCTTAATCGATTTAATACGGTTGTGATTTGGTGTGAAACTTTTGGTCAATTTATTACTTCTGCCAAGATAAAATGATAGCCTTAGCTAGGCTAATACCAGATTGTAAACGAGCGCTCAGGAGTTGAGCGCTTTTTCATAGCGAAGTCTCCGCTAATCGTTGTAAAGCTCGTCGTTGTAATGCTAAGGAATAAGTAATGGAAAAAGTGTGGCAAGTAATTGATTTTCTACTCGCTCATAAGTTTATTTTTAGTGCGTTGATTATCACTATTATTTTAATCATTCGCCGAATCACCTTATCTCAAATAAGAGGTGATGTTGCTTTGCTTAGTGAAGACCAACGTAACTGGATGTCACGAACCAAAAACGGCACATTCGCGATTATTGTTGTAACGTTATTTGTGTTGTGGAAATCCGAAATCAGCGAGTTTGCGCTATCTGTCACGGCCATTGCTGTTGCGATAGTAGTGGCTTCAAAAGAGATCATTTTGTGTTTCACCGGTTCTATTCAGCGTGCGAGTTCTCGCTCATTTAGAATCGGCGACTGGATCGAAGTGGGTAAAATAAGCGGTGAGGTGATTGAGCACAATTTGATGGCGACTGTGATTCAAGAAATCGATTTGTATCATGGGCAATATCACTTCACTGGTAAGACAGCCACGCTGCCTAATAGTATGTTCTTCACCTATCCGGTAAAGAACCTCAACTTTATGAAGCGCTATGTTTATCATAACTTTTTTGTGACGGTGAAAGACTTTGTAAACCTATACCCTATGGTGCCGGGTCTTATTGTGAAAATTGAAGAGCATTGCGAAGAGTTTATCGATGTTGCTCGCCGTTACAACGGTGTGATCGAAAAGCACGCTGGTGTTGACCTTCCGGGTTCTGAGCCTCACATCCATATCACAAGCAGTTCGACAGGTGAGCAAGAAGTCCATTTTATGATTTTCTGTCCAACCGAGAAGGCGGTTCATCTAGAGCAAGAGATTCGTAAAGACTTTATGGAAGCGTACGCGGAAGCATTCCCAACGAGCGCTTAGTTTGCTCATCAGTTTACAGTGACCAAGCTATAGTCTCTAAACTATAGCGTCCAAACTATAAGTCCAAACATAAGAAAGCCGAGAGCGATACTATCGACTCTCGGCTTTTTTGTTCTTGCTATTTGTTAGCTTAATCTAGGTCAGCGAGTGGTAACCAATCCACTTGTACACCAGCTTGCTCAAACATATCTTGGCTAACTTTAATCTTGTCGCCCCAGCGAGAAAGGAAATCCTCACTTTGCTCTGGGCAATGTACTGCTGAAATACCTGTTTGGATGATTTTTGCTGCACAGTTTGGACAAGGGAAATGAGTCACCCAGATTTCACAGCTGTCCAAATCACGCTTGGCGAATAAGATCGCATTTTCTTCAGCGTGAAGTGTCTTGAGGTACTTCATCTCTCTGTCATCAGTATCCGCACTATCAGACACGCCATGTGGGTAGCCATTAAAACCAACAGAAACAATGCGGTTGTGCTTAGTGATTACGGCGCCGACTTGAGTTGAAGGATCTTTACTCCAAGAACCGACCAATTCCGCCATTTGATAGAAACGTTTAGCCCATTTTGAAATCATGAGAATTCCTTAACAATTAAATGTGAATGCTTATCTGTCTGACAATACATTATGTTAGACAATATCCATAGAGAACAAAAGCTGAGAGATTGATTTACTTAGGAATTGTAGCGTGTTTGTAATCACTTTATAAGCACTTGGTTTCAATTAACATATTGATACACTTTGGCCAGTTATAATTGATATTCCTCGGACAATGGTAACAGAGGTGTTACGTAAATTTTATGCTGTTCAAATACTAATAAGTGACGGTATAACCATGCGTAAAAAGTTGATCCTTACTGCTCTTGCAAGCTCTCTTATTCTTGCTGGATGTGGGCAAGATGCTCAGAATGCCAAGCAAGCGCCTTTACCTCTCGTAGCTGTACAGGATGTTAGCGTCGTTTCTCACCAACAAAGTAAGTCGTACATCGGTCGTATTGAAGCCGTTGAAGACACGGCAATTACTGCACAAGTTTCTGGCTACCTGCAAAGCCGCCATTTCAAAGAAGGCCAAATGGTCGAGAAGGGGCAATTGCTTTATTCGATTGAACCTTCTTCGTTTGAAGCCGAAGTAGCAAGCGCAAAAGCGTCTGTTGCTCAAGCGAACGCGAACCTTAAAAAAGCTGAGCTTGATTTTAATCGTGGTAAAAACCTACTTCCGAAAGGCAGTATCTCTCAATCTGAATTCGATGCATTAACCGCAAACTTGTTAGGTTCTCAAGCACAGCTTGAAGCAAGCCAAGCACAGCTTAATGCTGCGAATGTTCAGCTTTCTCATACCAAAATCATCGCGCCTTTCTCTGGCCGTATTAGCGATACCAAAGTGAGCACGGGTGATCTGGTTTCGCCGTCTTCAGGTGTACTGACGACTTTGGTTAGCCTAGACCCAATCCACGCATCGTTCAGCATCAGTGAGCGAGAGCGTATTGAGCTGGGTATGGATCGCATCGAAGGCGATGGCAGCAGCGACTCTGCAGGTGTTGAAGTTCAGATCATGCTTGAGAACGGTGAAGCGTTCGAACATCTAGGTCAGCTTGACTTCTTGGGCAACCGTATCAACCTTAATACTGGTACGATCGCGATGCGTGCGATTGCTGATAACCCGAATCAGCAACTACTTCCAGGCCAACACGTTCGCGTTGATCTACGTGAAAAACAACCTATTGATGTTGTGACTATTCCTCGTCGTGCAGTGCAAACCGACCTCGAAGGCGACTTCGTGATGGTATTAGTTGAAGGAGAAGCCGAACCCGTTGCTGAGCGCAGAAACATCGAGATGGGTCGTCAGGTTGAAGGTGGTGTGATTGTTCATTCCGGTCTGGAGAAGAATGACACAGTGATCACTCAAGGCTTACAGCGTGTGCGTAATGGTATGTCCGTTCGCATTCAACCTGCTGCTGAAAAAGCTGAGTAAGGGGCTTATTTATGTTGAGTCGTTTCTTTATTCAAAGGCCCAAGTTTGCCCTTGTCATATCCATAATCTTAACGCTGGCGGGTGCGATTTCTCTCGCTATCTTGCCAGTGGCGGAATATCCAAAAATCAGCCCGCCTTCTGTAAGTGTTACCGCATTCTACACAGGTGCAAGTGCTGAAGTAGTAGAACAGGCGATAGCCGACCCCATAGAAACGTCGGTTAACGGCGTTGAAGATATGATCTACATGTCTTCTAAAAGCGCTAACGATGGTTCATACAACCTTAATGTGACCTTTGATGTTGGTACTGACCCAGATATGGCTCAGGTCAACGTTCAGAACCGAGTTGCTCAAATCGAATCGAAGCTTCCGCAAGAAGTTCGAATGGTGGGTGTCACCGTTAAAAAGCGTTCACCAGACCTTTTGATGGTATTGAACTTCTATTCGCCAAACGGTGAGTACGACGATCAATTCTTGATCAACTACGTTAACCTAAACATTAAAGACCAACTGGCTCGTGTGAAGGGCATCAGTGAAGTTAACGTGTTGGGTGGTGGTGAATACGCGATGCGTGTTTGGTTAGATCCTGAGAAAATGGCTAACCTCAATATCACCACTTCAGACGTGAATCGCGCGTTGGCAGAGCAGAACGTTCAAGTTGCTGCAGGCCGTATTGGTGCTGCACCTTATAACAACGCACAAGAAGTGCAGTTCAACTTGGTAACAAAAGGCCGATTAGAAACAGCTGATGAGTTTGAAAATGTTGTTCTTCGTGCAACTCAAGACGGTTCAACGGTTTACTTAAAAGACATTGCACGTGTTGAGCTTGGTAAAAAGTTCTACGACGGTAATGGTAAATACCGTGGTCAAGATGCGTCGATCGTAACGCTGTCACTTCAATCAGACGCTAACGCGCTGGAAAGTGGCAAAGCTGTGATGGCGATGCTGGAAAACTTAAGCAAGAACTTCCCAGAAGGCGTGGCGTATGAAGCAAGTTACGACACTACACTGTTTGTTGCTGAGTCGATCAAAGGGGTAGTAAAGACCTTAATCGAAGCCATCTTGCTGGTTATTGCGGTAACGTACCTGTTCTTGGGTAGTGCGCGTGCAACCTTGATTCCTGTAGTTGCGATTCCGGTATCTTTGATTGGTACGTTTGCCATCATGCAGATGACGGGTTTCACTATCAACACGGTAACCCTGTTTGGTTTGATACTAGCGATTGGTATCGTAGTAGATGATGCGATCTTGGTTATCGAGAACGTTGATACCACAATGGCTAAAGACCCAACCATTTCACCGCGTAAAGCCACGCTTATTGCGATGAAAGAAGTAACGGGGCCGATCATTACGTCGACCTTGGTTCTACTTGCGGTATTCATCCCTGTTGCAATGCTTCCTGGTATTACTGGCATCATGTACCGTCAGTTCGCTCTGACTATCTGTATCGCGGTTGTTATCTCTTCAATTAACGCATTAACGCTATCACCTGCATTGTGTTCACTGGTTCTTAAGCAGGGTGGTGGTAACACGGCGCGTTGGTACCAAGCATTTAACCGTGGTCTAGAGTCTGTTACTAACAAATACGGTCAAGTGGCTGGCTTCTTAGTTAAGAAAGGCGTTCTGCTGTTCACTTTCTTCTTTGTGGCTTTGGCGGCTGTGACTTATTTTGCGAAGACAACGTCTACGGCGTTTGTACCTCAAGAAGATAAAGGCATTTTGCTGGTTAACGTTCAGCTTCCTGACGCGGCATCCTTGTCTCGAACCGAAGAAGTGACTAAGCAGCTGCTTGAAATGGTTGAACAAGAGCCGGGTGTTGATGGCGTAACACTGGTTAACGGCTACGCATTTATGACGGGCGCTTCTGCGTCGAATGGTGCGTCAATGTTCATCAAGCTTCACGATTGGGACATGCGTAATGCACTGGATGGTCAACACTCTGCTCAGGCTATCTCACAGCGTATTAATGGTCGTGCTGCGACTGAACTTCCTCAAGCTGTCGTGTTTGCGATGGGGCCTCCAGCAGTACCGGGTATGGGTGCAGCGTCTGGTTTTGAATTCGTTCTTGAAGATACATTAGGTCGTAGCCGAACTGATCTAGCGATGGTTATGAATGACGTGATTGCAGAGGCCGCTAAACAGCCCGAGATTTCACATACATTCAGTACCTTCCGTGCCAATGTACCGCACTACTATGTCGACATTGACCGTGAGAAAGCGCAGCAACTTGGTATTCCGTTGTCGGAAATCTTCCAAACACTACAAGGTAACTTAGGTTCTCTGTACGTGAATGATTTCACCATGTTTGGTAAAAACTTCCGCGTAACCATGCAAGCTGACAGTGAACACCGTAGCAGCATGGATGACCTACAACGATTCCACGTTCGTTCGTCTAATGGCGAGATGATCCCGTTAAGCACATTGGTGACTTACGACCAGATCTTCGAACCAGATGTAGCATGGCGTTACAACATGTACCGCAGTGCCGTGATTCAAGGTCAACCTGCAGAAGGTTACTCAAGTGGTGATGCGATTGCGGCAATGGAACGCGTAGCTGCAGAAGTATTGCCTCAGGGGTATCAGTACGAATGGACAGGCATGGCTTACCAAGAAGTACTAGCAGGTAACCAAGCGATCTTTGCTTTCGCACTGGCTCTGATCTTCATCTACCTGTTTATGGTGGCTCAATACGAGAGTTGGACAATTCCGATTGCGATTATCCTCGTGGTACCTGTCGCAACCTTAGGCTCCTTCTTGGCATTGAATCTAACGGGCACTCCGCTGAACCTTTATGCACAAATAGGTTTGGTTCTCTTGATAGCCTTGGCCGCGAAGAACGCAATCTTGATTGTGGAATTCGCAAAGGTAGAGCGTGAAGAGAAAGACGCACCGATTGAAGATGCGGCGGTGAAGGGCGGTACTTTACGTTTCCGTGCTGTGAACATGACGTCTTGGTCGTTCATCTTAGGTATCTTCCCGCTTATCTTTGCTGCGGGCGCAGGTCACGTGAGTCAGAACTCTTTGGGTATTTCACTGATCGGCGGCCTGTTATGTGTGTTACTGGCGGGTACGTTCCTAATCCCTGGCTTCTACGCATTCGTGCAACGTAAGCGTGAGAAAGCACACGGTGGTAATACCAAGCTGGTTCCGCTTGATGACGAATAGAGGATTGAGTGTCTTGTAAGATTCGTCTCTTACAAGACCAACCCTCGGAAAACTAATTCCTTGTAAAAACTAAGGTTTAGCATTGCGCTAAGCCTTTTTTTATTCCACTTATGAATAAAAACGCCTTTTATATAAACAAATGTTTGTCATGTGATAGAGCTAACACTCTAATTTGGGTTTTGTAATAAAATGATGTTTTATTGGTAAGTATATGTTTAATATGATTTTAAAAAGGTTCAGCTAACGGTTGTATGCTCGAAAACATTTGCACAATAGTGTGAAGTGTTTCAAAATTACGAAGTTATATTGAAATTTTTTGTGCATTGAGGTTCTTATGAAAGTCATTGATTTATTTAAACACCGAGGCGATAGCATGTCTTCGCAACACTCAGAGTTTATGCAATGGATGTCTCCAGCTCTTAGAGATTACTGGGGCGACTTTCTTAATCGTACGCAAAATAGCCATTTCTTTGCGTGGGTTCGTGATCACCACAAACCTGCTGTCAATGAAGATGCACCAGAGATGCCGGTGGAACAGCCGATCGTACTTAAGCCAGAAGCACAACTTGTGTTTGATGAGCTTAATCAACAGATCGGTGAAGTCATCCATACTGGCGACTGGATCAATGTAAGTCAAGACCGTATTAACCAGTTCGGCCTTGTTACTGAAGATATGCAGTGGATTCACACTGAGCCTGAAAAAGCGGAAACAGACTCTCCGTTCAAAACAACCATCGCACATGGTTTTTTAACTTTATCTCTGCTTCCTCGATTGACTGACAGTGTTGACCCTGACAAGTCTCAATTCCCAACAGCGAAGATGGTCGTAAACATTGGTCTTAACCAAGTACGTTTCCCATACCCTGTTAAATCGGGCAGTAATGTTCGTGCTAAAAGTACGCTAACAAAAGTAACGCCAATTAAGAAAGGCCTAGAGATTGAACGCGAAATTCGCGTCGAAATCGAAGGTATTCGTCGTCCTGGCGCTGTGATCGTTTCAGTGATTCAACTTCACTTCTAAGTGGTTTGTAAAGAAGCGATTTATAAAGATTCAAAAAAAGAGAGAGCATAGTGCTCTCTCTTTTTGTTTACATTAGATAAAACTATCCCACTTATTTAATGCGAGTGTAGCCGTACTCTTCGATAAGTTCTTGCCCTTGCTTTGACTTCACGAACTTGATGAAGTCTTTGCTCTCGTCAGAAACTGAGTCTGTCTTGTGCAGCAACAAGAATGGGCGAGCCAATTCATAGCTGTGGTTAGCAATGTTCTTAGATGTTGGCTCTACGCCTTCAAATGTAATTGCTTTAATCGAACGGTCGATTGAACCAACAGAGATAAAACCAATCGCGTGTGGGTTATGGTTAACAATCGTTTTAACCATGCTGTTGCTGTTTACAACCAAGTTATTTGGGTTGATGTCAGACACTAGACGGTCATTAATGATCTTCGTTAAACCAAGCAAGCTTTCGAAGCTATAGCGTGAGCCAGAAGACGCTTCGCGAGTGACAACTGCGATAGGCTGATCTGCGCCACCCACAGCTTTCCAGTTCGTGATTTTGCCTTTGTAGATATCGAACAGCTGCTCACGTGTAACGTTGCTTACAGCGTTTGAGCGGTTAGTTACTACAGCTAGGCCGTCAAAGGCAATTGGAAATACCTTCAACTTCTCGTCTTGTTCGCGGTCGGTTAAATAACGCGAGCTCATACCGATGTCAGAGACACCTTTATTAACCATGGTAATACCTGCTGTAGAACCAATGCCCTGAACCGCAATATAGTTATCAGGGTGAGTCTTGTTGTACTCCTCAGCTAATACATCCATCACTCGTGATACTGAAGTGGAGCCCGAAATAGTGGTTTCTTGTGCTAAAGCAGCATGAGAAGACAGGGCTAAGGATAAAAGAGAGGCAAGCGCGACTCGTAACATAAACAACTCCTAGTTAATAACATTTGTCGCATATGATAGGTCGGTTATATGACACTTTTGTGAAATTCCATACTCTCGATGTATAGCTGTTCGCTTGATGAGTCGTAGCTTTCTGGGTTTCCGAAAGCAAGATTCGTTTCTGGGAGCAGGGCAGGTATTTTGATTACGCTTGTTCGCTAAAATGTTTGTTGAGTCCTAAGCTAAGTAGAGGAATTCACTACTTAGAAGTTTCTATGAAGTTACAAGGGGTGTTATGTCCGTCATTCATATCGAGCTGAATCGTCTTTTAATTGGGGCCGAGAGGCTCTGTACATCTCGAAATCGAAGTTTACCTGTCGAGCTAGGCAAATCCCTATATGAAGAGTGTGAGGGTGGTGTGCTGTTTTCTCAGGCGCATTATCTACTCGACTCATCTCACAGTGATTATACAAACGAGATCGTCTGCGTGACTTTTGATGAGTCGCTGTCTTGTTGGTTAGTGATGGTGCCGCTTGAAGGGGATGTCGAAACCGACTCTGTGAATTGGGGGCCGTATCCGTACCTTCCTAAATCGAAGGATCTTGATGCTATTTTGGCGGAAATAGAAAAAGACCCTAAATCGTACTTCTGGTCATAGTCACTCTGTTTTCACGTTTGCTGGTGGCCTGCTCGCAAAGCTGAATCAATGAGTATCAAAACTCAACCACTGAATCCCAAAGCCAAATCATCTCATCCCACACCCAAGTGGCTTAATATTGAAGCCACTTGGTTTACACCAGTTCCCAACTAAGACGTCCACATCAATCTATCGCTTTGTTTCTTTAAACTTGCGGCTTTACGCTCTGCAGTTGTGCTTGTGCCACTAGCGATCGGAAGTCTTTTGGTGTTTTTCCGTGATACGTTTTAAAGGCCGTGCTGAAGTGAGCGGCACTTTTAAAGCCTGACTCATACGCGATTTGAGTGATCGACTTATCCGATGTTCTTAGCTGAGTGGCTGCATGAGCAATACGTTTTATCTTTAATAAGTTTGAGAACGACAGATCTTCAGCCGATAAGCGACGTTTAAGCGTAGCCGGTGACATTCCCATGTAACTGGCGAGCGTATCCAAAGAGATATTGTTTTCAATGTTTTGCTCGATGTAATGAATGACTCTTTGGGTCACGGTTAACCTTGAAGCTCGAGCAATAATAGCCAATAGAGCTGGGTACTGTTCCACCATCAAAGACAGCAAACTTAAGCCTAATTGAGTGAGTGCGTAGTCATTCTGAGAAGAAGAGTTGGCCAGTGACATGATGAGATCTTTCAACTGACAGAGCTCAGTATCCGTTTGATTGAACTTAATGTACTTGTCTGGGATTCGAGTGGACTCTAAATCGCTGAACTGATTAATGAACTTTTGAAAGATAGCCAAATCAAAATCTAAGCAGGTTGCGCTGAATTCGCCATTTTCAGTGTTAACCGTGATGTCTTTAATCTGACCAGAATTGTAAAGGGTGAAATCTCCCGCTTGCAACGAGGCTTGAGTACCATTGGGCAACACAAAAGAAATGCTGCCTTTCGACACTATAAAGATACCGTTTTTAGAGGCAGGATAACGTTCTCGTCTCCTGGGAATGAAGTTTCTGAACTGAGTAACTGTGATTGATGACATAGTGAGCTTCTTTGACGTTGTAAATTGATTGCTTATTGATTGTTTTTTTTAAGTATTGTTTAAGCATGAGACATTTACAAAAAAGGCGCTAATAATTAGCGCCTTTAGAAGTGAACCTTTGAAGCTTTTGACCTTGATAGCTTTGACCTTGAAAGCCGTAACCTTGAAAGCTGTAGCTGTTAAAGCCTTTAAGCTTCGGTTTCGTTTGTCGTTTCAGGCTCGCTAGGCAAGTCCGCAAATACTTGAGTAGGTTTTGCTACTAAGTTACGGTTTTCCTGATTAACTTCAGAGAGAACTACTTCTAAAACGTCTCCCAGTTTGTATACCATTTCTTTATCGATAGATACAGTACCCATATCACCGTTGCACTCTATTCTTTCTTTATTATTAAGAATGAGAGATCCAGGGATAAATGCAGCAGCACCATTTTCAAGTAAACGTACACGCATACCTGCACGGTTAATATCGAAAATCTCAGCTTGGAAACGAGTTTCTTCTGCTGGAGCATTGGCTAGAGTGCGAGCATACAACCAATCGCCAACATTACGCTCAGCCATGCCGTGGTGACGGCGGTGCAGGGCAAGTTCATCACCGATAGTTTCATCTGGTGTTTGAATTGGCGCTTTACCTAAGATGTGTGCTTTAAGCATACGGTGGTTAATCATGTCGCCATATTTACGAATTGGAGAAGTCCAAGTTGCGTAAATATCTAATCCCATCGCGTAGTGCGGTGCAGGCTCATTGCTGATCTCGCTATACGCTTGGAATTTACGAATACGGTTGTCGTAGTAGCTGTTATCTAAAGAACCTAACCAACGACGTAGAGTAGCAAAACCTTCTAGAGAAATGATTTGCTCTTCAGTGAACGGCGTTTCCGCTTGCGGGTTTACCAGTTCAAGAACGTCGGAGATTTTCTCAGCCTTGAAACCAGAATGGCAGTTAAACACACCTTGGTTGAAGCTCTCTTTTAGTACTCGGCCCGCACAGATGTTCGCGCTGATCATTGATTCTTCAACCAGCTTGTTTGCGCTACGACGCATGTCAGCGTGTATAGCGACAACATCGTTATCTTCGCTCAGTTCAAAGCGGTAGTCAGGGCGATCTGGGAACACAACAGCGTTTGCTGAGCGCCATGCTGAACGTGCTTGAGCAAATTGGTGAAGATCAGAAACAATTGCAGCAATCTCTTCTGATGGTTGCCATTTCTCTGATGCACCTGTTTCTAGCCAGTCTGATACGTTGTCGTAAGCAAGACGAGCATGAGATTTGATGTTTGCAGCGAAGAAGTTAATGTCATCACCGATAACGCCATCTTTAGATACCGTTACTGTGCAGCAAAGTGCAGGACGAACTTCGTTCTCGATCAGTGAACATAGGTTGTCAGCAAGATCACGAGGCAACATTGGGATGTTGCGACCAGGAAGGTAGATAGTGAAACCGCGCTCGCGTGCCACTTTATCCATCGCATCATCTGGAGAGATGTAAGCCGTTGGATCAGCAATTGCGATAGTCAGTTCAAAATCACCGTTCTCTTTCTTCTTCGCGTAAAGCGCGTCATCCATATCTTTTGTGCTTTCGCCATCGATAGTCACAAAAGGGACGTGCGTCATGTCTACACGTTCAAGATCGGCGTCATCGTTGATTAGCCAGTTGTCGATGCCTTCAGGCTCGCTGTTTGGTAGATCGTTTTGTGCCAGCGTTACCCACCAAGGTGCAATCTTGTCGTCAGCGTCTGTGATTTTCTCAGAGATCTGAGCCAAGAAACCATTGTCACCTTTTAATGGGTGTTGAACGATATGAGCAACAACCCAGTCACCTTCTTTAAGCGTTTCAGGGTTTAGACCCTTCATTGCTTTCGCTTTAAGTTGCAGTTTTTTGAGCTGCGGGTGATCAGGAACAACGTTCAATCGGCCTTTGAAAAGCTTAACTCGTGCAATAAAGCGAGTAAGACCTTGTTCAACCAATTCCTCAGGCTCTGCTACTTCGCGCTCTTTCTCTGTGCGAATGATGGCAATCACCTTGTCACCGTGCACACATTTCTTCATGTACGGAGGCGGGATAAAGAAGCTTGTTTTGCTATCAACTTCGAGAAAACCAAAACCTTTTTCAGTGGCTTTGATGGTACCTTCCTTTTTAGGGAGGGTTTCTTGGATTTGCTGCTTGAGCTGAGCGAGTAGAGGATTATCTTGAAACATTTTGACTTTTATCTATCGAGGACAATTGAGCACACTATAATCATTGCGAGGCTTGATTACTACTTAAAGGCGAAGTGAGCGTTAATTAATTGCCCTCTTATTTAACTAGGTCAATTTGCTAGGAGATGGGTGCTGTGACGAGATATTCATCAAGTTTTGACGATATGATAACCAGTATTGATGTAAAAGCGAAAAATATGTGATGTATTTCAATTTTTTCTGGATTTTTTTATGCATTTAGGGAATAATCCGCCTCCCTTAGACGTCCCTAATGGCTTGAAGTGTTTTATTACTGCTTCGTAACTCTGAATGGAATCAGTATCTGATTGGATCAGTATTGGAATTGATAGAGCTCCCGGGACCTTTTGTTTACTTATATATAGTGGGATCCCAATGTCCGAATCTGTAATTCAATTTAATGAATTAGCCCTAAACGATAACATTCTTTCAGCTCTTGATAGCATGGGTTTCGTTTCTCCGACTCCAATCCAAGCAGCAGCTATTCCTCTTCTTCTTGAAGGCCGTGACGCACTAGGTAAAGCACAGACTGGTACTGGTAAAACAGCAGCATTCTCTCTGCCTTTACTTAACAAAATCAACCTGAACCAACACAAACCACAAGCAATCATCATGGCTCCTACTCGTGAGCTAGCGATTCAAGTTGCTGCGGAAATCAAAAACCTTGGCCGTGATATCAAAGGTCTTAAAGTTATTGAAATCTACGGTGGTGCTTCAATTGTTGACCAAATGCGTGCTCTAAGCCGCGGTGCTCACATTGTTGTTGGTACTCCAGGTCGTGTTAAAGACTTACTAACTCGTGACCGTCTACACCTAGATGAAGCACACACATTTGTTCTTGATGAAGCAGATGAAATGCTGAAAATGGGCTTCGTAGATGACGTTACTTGGATCCTAGAGCAAGCTCCAGAATCTGCACAACGTGTACTTTTCTCTGCAACTATGCCTCCAATGGTTAAGACTATTGTTGACCGTTACCTACGTAACCCGGCTAAAGTTGACGTTGCTGGTACTAACCACACAGTTGATAAAGTAGCGCAGAACTTCTGGGTTGTTAAAGGCGTAGAAAAAGACGAAGCAATGTCTCGTCTTCTAGAAACCGAAGAAACTGACGCGTCAATCGTATTCGTACGTACTCGTCAAGACACTGAGCGTCTAGCTGATTGGCTATCTGCACGTGGCTTCAAAGCTGCTGCACTGCACGGTGATATTCCTCAGTCTCTACGTGAGCGTACTGTTGATCACATCAAACAAGGTGTTATCGACATCCTAGTTGCAACTGACGTTGTAGCTCGTGGTCTTGATGTTCCACGTATCACTCACGTATTCAACTACGACATCCCATTCGATGTTGAATCTTACATCCACCGTATTGGTCGTACTGGCCGTGCTGGACGTAAAGGTAAAGCGATCCTACTAGTTCGCACTAACCAAATTCGCATGCTTCGCACAATCGAGCGTGTAACTAAGTCTCAAATGGAAGAAATCCAACTTCCTCTACGTGACCAAGTTGCTGCTGCACGTGTTGCTAAGCTTGGCGCTGAACTTGAAACTGAGAAAGAAAGCAAAGCACTAGAAAACTTTGCAGGTCTTATCTCTACTCTTCAAGAGTCTCTAGAAGTTGATGCTGCTACTCTAGCTGCAATGCTTCTTAAGCGTCAGCAAGGTAAGAGCCCACTATTCTACGTTGGCGAAGACCCAATGATCGCTGCTATTGAGCGTGATAAGAACCGTCGCAAAGAGCGTCGTGAAGATCGTGACAACGGCCGTGACGGTGGTGGTCGCAACTTCAATACTCAAGATTGGGATACTTACCAACTACAAGTTGGCCGTGAGCAAGGCGTTCAGGTTAAAGACATCGTTGGCGCACTAGCAAACGAACTTGGCCTAACTAAAGGTTCTATCGGTGCTATCAAGCTAGACCAAGGTTCTACTTACGTTCAACTGCCAAAAGCAATGAACTCTGAAACTGCTGGAAAGCTAAGCAAACTTCGCATTCGTCAAAAAGAAGCTGGCGCTGTAGTTGTTGATTTCAATGACTTCCGTGAGCCTCGTCGTGGCGGCGGCGGTCGTGATGGCAACCGTGGTGGCAACCGTGGCGGTCGTGATGGTGGCGGCTACCGTGGTAACCGTGAAGGCGGCAACCGCGAAGGTGGTAACCGTGAAGGCGGTCGTGGTGGATACCGTGGCAACCGTGATGGTGCTCGCGATGGTAACTCTGCTGGCGGACGTGATGGCGAACGTCGTTTCGACCGTAACCGTGGTGGCGATCACCGTGGTAACTTCCGTGGCGAACGTGGCCATGGTAACGGCAATGGCGGTGGTAACCGTGGTCGTCGTCCAGAGCGCAACGAAGGTTAATCAACCTGTCGCTTAGACGCTTTAGGTCTAGACACTGAATTTAAAAGCCGAGCGTAATGCTCGGCTTTTTTGTGCCTGCTATTTGAACTTAAGCTTTGGTTGGCTCGATATTCGTAGCTAACTTACTTTAATCAAGCTTCGTTCCTGTAACTATGCTTCGTCCATGAAACTAAGCATCGCGCCTAGAACGAATGTTAGTGCCAAAACTTAGCTGTAAGCCTATACCAAAAGAACGTGCTACAAGATGCTGAAACAAAGAGTGAAGGCTATCTAAGCGTCGTTACAGTGCATCTATTCGTAGAGTTGTGCTCGAAGGCAATCAAAATAAGATCAGATCACTATTCTCAACTTCAGTGAGCTTTTTGATGCAAACACTGAGCAATTGAGAAATCGAGCAAAAAGTTATCGGTAATGATAAGCAGACGAAAGGGAAGGGTGGTTGTTTTTCAAGCGGATCACCTGCATTTGTTCGAGTCGCTTTAATTAACTGAATCAAGTTAAAAATAACGTGAGCACTCGTTTGCGTCACCTGTTCATTAATTTTCTTATTCAACTATTTTTTAATTCCGCTCTCGAAATAAATAATTTAATGACCAAGATCAACTTAATTG
>NZ_JBFRTR010000058.1:0-311 GCF_041474215.1 Vibrio sp. 10N.222.52.C12 | reverse complement strand
GCATTGTAATTTCTTAAGCTCAGTTGCCCTCCTAGCAACTGTTTAACTCGATACATCGCTGTTTCTGAGAGTGAACGTTTGTGGTATCCATACCGCTCTTTCCAATACTTATTTGAGCCGTATAATTTCTGGCAACCCACGGCGAGATTTCGAGGGTGACCACGCTCCCAGAAGGCTGCCCCTTCTCTTGGGGGAATAAGCGCAATGGCTCCCTTAATCTTAATAGCAGCGTGACACGCTCTCGTGTCGTAAGCGCCATCACCAGACACCTCAAGGATACTTCGGTGTGTTTGTTTCAGTAAGTTCGGGAG
>NZ_JBFRTR010000057.1:0-5520 GCF_041474215.1 Vibrio sp. 10N.222.52.C12 | reverse complement strand
CGTATTATTTAGATTATGTAAAGGAAAAAACCACAAGGTTACTTAAAGATTGAAATACCAGGCGACGACACGCTATACTTACATCAGGTCTATAAAGTTAAAACACACGACATTGCTCGCTAACCAGTAGTGCCTTATGTAGTGTGTTTTCTTAAGGTTTAGAGTGTGTTGGGCCTCCAACTCGACTATATAGCATTCGCAAAAAAGCCGTCTTTCCAATAGTAGACGGCTTTTTTGTGTCTAAAAAACCGGCGTTTGATTTATTTTTTCGGTTGAGCTAGGTTGAAATTTCATTGTTTGGTGTGGAATCTGAACAACCTCAAAAACCTATTGGACCTCAAAATATGACGCATTTGACTCAGCCTTGGCGTGGGCTAAAGCCCAAACAACACATTCTCAATCACACCGCTTGTTTATCCCTCGGGATGAAGTGCTGTGTGTTTTAAACGTGGACGGTGAATGTTATGAAGACGCCTGGACACGACTCCTCCCCTCCCCCGCTCGATAAATCGAGTTACGATGCGCAGTATCGCTGTAAGCGTAAGGCTCGCAAACTGGATTTGATTGAATTGTATCAACGTGTCGTTGAAGAAGAGAACGCGCGGAACCCTAAGACGCCTTTTGAGATCGGATTCAAGTCTCGCCGGTTGCTTCGAAGCGGTAAAGTAGAAACCCTGCCGCCAGAATACGCGCGGATCTTAAAAGGGTGTGAAGAATTTATTACCAACCCCAATCGTTTCCCGTCACTCAATGCATGGGGCGGTGAAGCGGTGAATAATGTGCAGTGTCGCACCTTAATTGCGAAAGTATTAGCGTGCACTCTGCCGAACACAGACCTCATTGGCGGGCGCATCGGTTTGCCCACCGAAGCGGGATTGAAAACCATCAGCTACGACCAGCTTCAAGAAGATTATGCGTTGCGCTTTGGAGAGTTTATTTCGCCGAAGTCCTTTGCTAAAGCGGTGAAGTATCTAAAGCGTGCCAGCTATTTTCACAGTGAGCGGATCAATGTGTGTGTCGACCAAGACGAAGGGACGATACGCAGTGCACCCGCGTACAAACAGTTTACACCTCGCTTCTTTAATGACTTAAAAGTCGTGCGTTACACCAACATCAGCGAATTGATCCTCGCAACACGGGAACGCCAGACCAAGAAAGGACTGAGCTTTCAGTGGCTCTCTTTCCGTAAGATCGCGTCAGGGATACAAGAGATCTTCAATGCGTCAACATTAAACATGTACGCTCAAACAACCTCAGCCTTCTTTAGTGAGTATCAACCCGACTTAGCCCCTAATTAAAGGGATATTTTTGTCTCCGCGAAAGCGGAGGGATCAGCACGTCTGAACCTTATCCTACCCTGCTTTATCTCTCATTTTTCTTGTTTCTCCCAACAGGTTATTCAGGGTTATCTTGCGCACGCAGTCTCATTCGGAAGGGATTTCTCTATTCACGGTTTTTTATAAGAAAGGCCGTGCAAGAAAGGAAGGATAAAAAAGATCGCTATAATGGCCATCAATAAGGGGCTGCGCTTATGAACACTACGTATAAAGATAAATAATTAAATCAATAGAAAAATAAATACTTAAGGACAAGCAAAAAAAACGGCGCGGCAACCTTCTTTTGTCATACGACAGGGACCTTCTTCGATTAAACGCTGAGTCAGGTGGCTCCCTTTCATCATCTCCTTACTTAACGTCCACCTTCATCCGGATGGTATGGCTTAGCAGGGCGAGGGTTTTTAGTGCTGTCAATATTGCAGCCTAAAAAGAGCAGTATGGCGCTGTGAGAGGCTTTCTTCTTAATTTCATTAAATGGTCACGGTTCTTATTCAGCCGCTTAAGCTTGCTGCTTTACAAAATGAATGGCCCCTTGAATACTAAGATTAGCGTTTCGATTTATCAGCGTCAGAGGGTAATTCAAACTCAAGGAACATAAATTAGTATTACTTCGAGGTGTTTCTCTTCTTACGCTGTTAGCCTAGAAAAACACATGGGTTACTAGAAGAGAAAAGGACGGATATGACACTTCCTATTTTTCACTCAAACAACGGAAGGTGGAGTGTCGGTGGGTGTGGCTCAGTATGTTCCAGAACTAAATGCGGCGGTCGGTTACTTGCAAAACAACCGTAACATGAACATGAAAATCGCAATTTCAGTTAAACCACAGAACCCTACAGTGCATTTGGTGATTGGCCACAAGAGTAATGTAGAGAAAGAATATCCATCGCAAGCCTAACTGTATCGGATCTCACAGACCTTTGTACTACTCATCTAATGAACAGTTAGGAGCGTTATATGTTGTTGTCTTGGTTTAGCGACGACTACCCATCGGCCTTATTGTTATCATATTCAGGTACTAATTGAGTGAGGGGAATGATCGCCTCACCCAACCTTCACTATGACAACGTCACAAAAAAGACCGAAAGACTACGGTTATTACCTTCCTTGAAGCCCTTATATAACGTTCTGGTCAGAGTTTTATAAAATATTCAACGTTTTACTGCCCACTTTTAAATCGACTCTCTTTATACCCAAGCGATAAAGGCAAGAGAGTACGTCATTTTGAAAAACATTGTATTGACTACGATTTAGAAGTAATAAAAATTCTTCTAACAAGTATCGTTTTTGAGCAAGCTGATAAAAATCACTCATCCTTTGCTTTACATCCAAGTCAATAACAGCGACTTCCAGGCGAGATTGATTCTTCTCAAATAAAAAACTAATCGGGCATTTTGACACAGAAAACCTCCATTATGTGTGAATTATAAAAACAGTCGTTACCGCTCGAAGGGAAAATTAGAGCAACATTTCTTCTTTAATTCCTACTTTGATTAATGCCGCCTTCTCAATCGCTGTTAGTTCTGAAAGCTCACTAACGAAATCACAATCCTTGAACCGAACGTCGGTCGCTTCACCCAACTTTTCACTCAAAGCAGTCATCAAGCCTTCTACTAGGCCACTGAAACGCATGGCAGTCGAGATTAAAACATTGTCACCTTGCGCCAAATCTGACGACGGAACTTTTTCAGCAACCAACCCAAAAACGCCTCGTAAACGCTGACCAAATGCACCTTCCAATTGCGTTAATGTCGCTTTCAGGTCACTTTTCGACATTTGATCCAAAGCTGAACTCATTAAATCCCCATCAAAACGAGCATGAGCATTCGCATCAAGCGCGTCTTCAGGTTTTTTTGCCGTTTTTTCATGCCATTGCAAGGCCGATGTATCAATAAAACCTTGTAAACCTTGCATAGTGGCGCTTACATTTGGACGTTTGTGTGAAAGTGAGTCCACTATTAATCCTAGATGCCCTGAATAATTTTTCTCTTGTTTAGGGACAGTAGAAAGCGCCAGTTCACGAACTAGACTCAGATCCCCTTTATTCAAGGCGATATTCTGAATAAATTTAAATGAAATATTGCCTTCGCTTAGCGCATCTTGTAGCTTATTTATTGTTTCACTAGATAGTGATGGTGTTAAATTCGCTGTTACTCGTGTAGACAAGTAACTCACCGAATCCAGTGCTGTTTTCTTACTATTATCCTTAGCTGAACCACTTCTAATACCTAAATCATTATCAGTTTCAGAACTAACAGCAATCGTCCTGACAGAATGCTCGCTCGAGCTTTGTTTCTGTGTTTCCTGCTCAAAATAAGAACTAATAGCCTCTTTAAGTTCACCAACTTGAGCAGATAATAGTTTTAATTCTTCACTTGCAGCGTGCATCTTTTCAGTTGACGCACTTTGAACAAAAGTAGAGACAGTCCCACCTGTAGTTGCCCACTGCTGGAATGAGTGACCTATTACTTCAGTAGCCAGAAGCTTAGTTGCTACCTGACTTAGCTCGGGTGTCGCAAACTGCTTAATTGCTTGTAAAGCAGTTGCTGTAGAACGAAGCGCACCATTTCCCGTTGCCAATTCAGTGTGTTGCTGTTGTAACGAAGCCCCATTTAAGCCAGACAACCTATTCAATTGAGAAAATCCATTTAAACTGTCTTTCAAAGCTATTTTCCCCATTTCCGCCATCGTCATAGATTGCGGGGCTTGGACTACAGGCGAGCTCTTAGTCTCTTTTCCTGAAGAAAATAACCCTTTAATAAAATCAGATGCACTATTAACGAAACTAATCACTTTATCTTTAAGCGTCGACTTTGGTGCTAATTCCGTCCGGGCGGATAATTCTTGTACTTCGGAGTTAGTAGGTACAAATACGACTGTTTTTTCTCCCATCGAACCTGCTATCGGCATTTGATCAGCTAGATGGTTTGAAATAATAGGGCTCAGTGTTGGATTAGATTGAATCGTGCTTATCATTTGGTACTGCTTGCCTTTTGTTGTTGAATACTCATATATTGTAAGCAAAACAATATATGAGTAAATATCAATATTAGTCATAATTCTGTAGCTGGAATTTCATTTGAACTATCATGAGTATGACTCTTGGCTTTATAGCATAATTCCGTGGAACTAAATTCAGAACCTACGATCTGACCAGCTACGTCCACTACCTCTCGTAGCCTTATGCGGCTTAAATAAGTTTGGAAAGAGCGGTATGGATACCACAAACGTTCACTCTCAAAAACAGCGATGTATCGAGTTAAACAGTTGCTAGGAGGACGATTGAGCTTGAGAAATGACAATGTACAGGTGTGTAAAACTTACGCGATGAAAAAAGTGTTGATGGAGTGGTCAAACCAGAGATTGGAGCTTTATTGACGAGGTATTCTTAAATCCAGAGAACAAAGCAGCCTAAGACGTTATAAATTTGTAAAAATGGCGACAACTTGCTTGAAAAACAGCGGGAATCAGTGAGCGGTTTAAACCGAAATATGCAAAAGAAACGGGGAGACTCTGTATCTAAAGTGAAGTACGCAACAAAACCACGACATTGAAGAAGGGCTTTGTTGCGTAATTCAGTGGAACTAAATCAAGAACCTACGATCTGATCAGCTACCTCCACCCTCTCTCGTAGCCCTATGCCTAAGCCTCGTTACAAAACAACCAACTGGAAGCAATACAACCAATCACTCATTAACCGTGGCTCTCTGACCTTTTGGATTGATGAAGAAGCAATAAGCGGGTGGGCGCAAAGTAAACAGAATAAGCGCGGGAGGCCGCGTCGGTTCAGTGATTTAGCTATCACGACAGTACTCATGGTGAAACGAGTTTTTTCTAGGCCATTGAGAGCGCTTCAAGGATTTATCGACTCGATATTTAGGTTAGCCCATGTTCCGTTAAGTTGTCCGCATTACACCTGCATCAGTCGTAGAGCCAAGCAAGTTGAGGTCTCATTTAAGACTAAAACGAGAGGAGCGATACAGCACCTAGCTATTGATGCTACTGGCCTTAAGGTTTATGGCGAAGGTGAATGGAAAGTCAAAAAAACATGGGACGGATGGCAAGCGTAGAGTCTGGCGAAAGCTTCATATTGCCGTCGATACCAACACTCATGAGATCATTGCCGCCGAGCTAAGTTTATCGACGGTTACAGATGGAGAAGTACTCCCGAACTTA
Source organism: Vibrio sp. 10N.222.52.C12 (assembly GCF_041474215.1). Lineage (NCBI taxonomy): Bacteria > Pseudomonadati > Pseudomonadota > Gammaproteobacteria > Vibrionales > Vibrionaceae > Vibrio > Vibrio sp. 10N.222.52.C12. Next base: position 7 of record NZ_JBFRTR010000057.1, on the reverse strand, counting down.
CTGAAAC